>CAIMPQ010000037.1 GCA_903843315.1 uncultured beta proteobacterium | reverse complement strand
GCCTGTGGGCTTGCTGCAGCCGCAGAGATTTTGAATCTCATCGCTATAAATCCTTAAGGGCATTCCCTGTAGGAAATTACTGATTCTCATGCAGTCAGTAATATTTTTTGCCCGCTATTAACCTTGATTTTGAAGATCTTTTACACATTGCCCATTTACTTTTTAGTCATTTAGTTACTTTAGATATATTTCTCCTCTAGTGCATCTGCCACACACTCCCTAGACTTTGCTTCGTTGGCAAATCAGCCAACGAAAAATCGAAAGGAGGTCTCTTTTGCAGACTGAACAAACAGGCTTAAAGCGTCATCTCAAAGTAAGGCATATTCGTTTGATGGCCCTAGGTTCAACGATTGGCGTTGGATTATTTCTAGGTTCGGCAAGCGCAATCAAAATTGCAGGGCCGTCGATTCTCTTGGGCTACTTGTTGGCAGGAATCGTGGCATTCATTGTGCTGCGGACTCTCGGAGAAATGGCAGTTCATGAGCCTGTGGCAGGATCATTTGCGGCTTATGCCAATACCTATGTAGGCCCGTTAGCAGGTTATATGGTGGGTTGGGGTTATTGGACCTATTGGATCGTCGTTGGCATTGCTGAAGTGACAGCAGTCGGAATCTATATGGCTATTTGGTTCCCTGAAACACCTCAATGGATTTGGGCACTTTCTTCCATTGTGATGATGGGCTTGATTAATCTCATCGCCGTTAAAGTTTTTGGCGAGTTTGAGTTCTGGTTTGCCTTGATCAAGGTAGTAGCGATTGTCGCCATGATCACGCTCGGCGGTTCGGTGATTTTATTTGGCTTTACCAATGACTGGCAGCCCATTGGCTTAAGCAATTTGTGGCAACACGGCGGCTTCTTTCCAAATGGCATCAGCGGCATGCTGCTCTCATTACAAATGGTGTTATTTGCTTATGTAGGCATAGAAATGATTGGACTTTCTGCTGGAGAGGCAGAGAACCCACGCAAAACCATTCCCATGGCAATTGATTCCTTGGCATGGCGTATCTTGATTTTTTATATGGGTGCGATCTTAGTCATTCTGGCCATCTTCCCTTGGAATGAGGTGGGTCAGCAGGGTAGTCCCTTTGTAGTGATGTTTGAACGCATTGGTTTACGGGAGGCAGCAGGCCTAATCAATTTCGTGGTGATTACTGCCGCGCTTTCATCATGCAATGCGGGCATCTTTAGCGGTGGTCGGCTTTTGTATGCACTGTCCAACAATGGCTATGCACCAGCACCGTTTGCAAAACTATCGAAGTATGGGGTTCCACATCGTGCGGTGATGGCAACCGTTGCAGTATGTATGACGGGTGTGGTGTTGAACTACTTCGTACCAGATAAAGCCTTCCAATACATTATGGCTGCGGTGACCTTTGTGGGTTTAATGGTCTGGATTGCCATCTTGTTTACCCAACTCAAATTCCGTAGGTCCTTAACAAAAGCCCAAGTAGCAGCATTAGCGTATCGCACTCCTTGGTATCCGTATTCCTCATGGTTTGCCTTGGCATTCATTTTCTTAGTTGTCGTGCTGTTGGGCTTTCATGAGGATGCACGGATGGCTTTGATAGTAGGCCCGTGTTTATTAGGGGTATATCTGGTGATGTTTTACCTCGTTGGATTGCAGCACAAGACTAAAACGAATCGTGAATTTAAATAAAAGGAGATAGCAATGATTATTGGCGTACCTCAAGAAATAAAAAATAATGAATTTCGGGTTGGCTTAACCCCAGGCAATGTGAGCGGTCTTTGTAGACAAGGACATTCTGTTTTATTACAACGTGGCGCAGGGGAGCAAATTGGTTTAACTGACGAGTCTTATCGAATTGCTGGCGCTACCTTGATTAATAGCGCTGCAGAAGTGTTTCAAAAGGCGGAGATGATTGTCAAAGTTAAAGAACCTCAAGCGCAAGAATGTGCCATGTTGCGTGAAGATCAGATCCTATTTACATATTTGCATCTCGCCCCAGACCCAAAACAAACCAAGGCCTTAATTGATTCTGGCGCTACTTGCATTGCTTATGAAACGGTTACCGCCATGAATGGGGCATTGCCATTACTAGCGCCGATGAGCGAAGTCGCAGGTCGAATGTCGATTCAGGCAGCCGCTTCCCATTTAGAAAAAACCCATGGTGGCTTGGGTGTGCTGATGGCTGGTGTGCCTGGAGTATCGCCTGCCAAGATTGTCATTCTAGGTGGTGGGGTGGTGGGCCGTAACGCTTTACAGATCGCTGTTGGGATGGGTGCTGATGTGTGTATCTTTGATCGGGATATCGATCGTTTGCGACAGATTGATCTGTTTTATGGCAATCGTGTCCGTACCTTCTATTCCGATAATTTGTTGATAGAGCAAGAAGTATGTGAAGCGGATGTTGTCATTGGGGCAGTACTTCTGCCTGGTGGTGCTGCACCGAAGTTGGTGACGCGTGCCATGGTGAAAAAGATGAAGCACGGCGCAGTGGTAGTAGATGTTGCGATTGATCAAGGCGGTTGCTTCGAAACCTCTAAACCTACAACGCACGCCGACCCTACATTTTTGGTTGACGGGGTCTTGCACTATTGCGTCGCCAATATGCCTGGAGCAGTAGCTAGAACTTCAACCTTTGCCTTAACAAATGCTACCTACCCCTTTGTCGAGGCTCTGGCAAATCGAGGCGTCATGCAGGCTTTATCAATAGACCATCACTTGCGTAATGGCCTAAGCGTTCATAAGGGAGTATTGACTTCAGAGCCAGTAGCACAAGCTCAACGGCTCGATTTTGTTTCAGCCGATGAGCTATTAGTGGCTTAGGTATTTAACTTAAGTCAGAGACCAAAGAGGCAAGCGTTTCAGGTGGGAGGGTTTGGACATGCATAGGGTAGCCCTTATGGTCGCAACCCACCATCATCTGGGCGCCTGCCTTTAAAGCTCTTTTCATATCCTCAGTGAGATCAAAGCGCATGAAATGGACTGCAGAAGTCTTTTCTGCAGTCGAGCGCTCTAAGTCTTCGTCAGCAACGGCATACACTCTAGCTTGGCCTTCTACTTCAATGAAGACTTGATGTTCAATCCCAACCAATTTAGCCAGCGCTACTTTGCGATCCGCTTCATTGGGGTACTCCAACATCATCGTGGCTTTGAAATTGGAGCCATCTGGAACTAGCGGGTTATAGGCATTCAGTTCATCCTGAATCCCATCTTCTTCATAAGTCTTCTCCACCCGCAGCATTTCTTGTATTTGATAACGCATCAAAAATTCATTCTCAAAAATCATCGTGAGATGATCACCAAGATGAACGGTACGTAAACGACGCTCTTGAATTGCTTTCTCGCGGAAAGCGGGGCGCTCCTTGTGATATGCCTCAAGGCTTAATAGGCTATCGCGTGTAATTGTTCCCATACTTCAATAATTCCTTAATGTTGTTCTACTGATTGAGTTAATTAGAGACCGTATGCTTTAGCAAGCAGAGTCAGTGGATGAGCCAATTCCGATTTAGGTAAACCCAATTCCTCCATGCCTTGCTCTATATGGTGTCCTGCGAGCTGACAATCCGAGCTAATGTAGTTTGGCTCTTCTTCTGCCATGCGCCTAAATACTGGTTTACCAATCTTCATTGCCGTGTCATGAAATTCTTTCTTGACACCCCAAGTACCGGAGTGACCAGAGCAACGCTCCACCACATTCACTTCAGTGCCTGGCACTAGGCGAAGTGCTTCAGCCGTTTTTTGACCAACATTTTGCACTCGCGAATGACAAGCCATGTGATAACTCACGTGCCCCAACTCGTTTACAAATTCTTTTTTGAGTAAGCCATCTGAATTTCTGGCTACAAAATATTCGAAGGGGTCCCACATAGCATCTTTGACTAATTGGGTGTCAGCGCAATCTGGGAACATCAGAGGTAGCTCTTGCTTAAACATTAGAGTGCAAGAGGGTATTGGGGTCAAAATGGCATACCCTTCGCGGGCCAGCTTTGCTAACTTGGGAATATTCTTCTTTTTGTTTTCCGCTACAGACTCTAAATCACCTAACTCCAGCTTAGGCATACCGCAGCAAGCTTCCTTGTCTACTAATTCATAAGGAATCTGATTGTGTTTCAGAATCTTAATGAGATCTTGACCAATACCTGGTTCATTGTAATTAATGTAGCAAGTGGCATAGATCGCTACTTTGCCTGGCGTTTTCTTACCATCCACCACTGCCCATGCATCCGATTTCTGAGCAAGCTGTGGAAATGTCTTGGGTGCATATTCTGGAATCCATGCGTCCTTATCAACACCAAGTGCACCTTCCATCATGAGACGAGCTAAACCAGTTTTATTTACTGCATTCACGGCCTGAGTCACGATGGGAATGCCAGCAAAAGAACCTAACTTATCCGTAGAGGAAAGTAACTTGTCACGGAAAGTGGTTTTGTCATCTTTGAAGTTGACTGCTTTGGCACGCAACATTAAATGGGGGAAATCAATGTTCCATGGATGTGGGGGAACGTAAGGACATTTGGTCATATAGCAAACATCACAGAGGTAGCACTGATCCACCACTTTCTGATAATCCGCCTTATTAACCTGCTCCATCTCTAAATCTGGGGTGGCATCAACCAAATCAAATAAGGTTGGGAATGAACCGCAAAGGCTGACACAGCGGCGGCAGCCATGACAAAGATCAAATACGCGCTCCATTTCAGCTTCCAGATTGGTCTTGTCATAGAACTCGGGATTCTTCCAATCTAGGGGGTGGCGGGTTGGAGCCTCTAAACTACCTTCACGCGTTGTCATTTTTGTCCTCTATAACCTTGGTAAAGCATTGCTGCTGATATGCATGCTAGTGTAGGTCGATGGGGCTTAATAGCCAAATTGTATTAATTAACAATCTTGATAGTAAATACCTAAATTACTGAATTTATGGACCTTTCAGCCTTACTTCTCTCCACTGGTGTCGTCGCTTTAGCTGAAATGGGCGACAAAACCCAGCTACTTTCCCTAATGTTGGCTGCCCGCTATCCCAAGCAAGCCGGGGCCATCATTGCCGGAATCTTCATAGCCACGATCGCGAATCACGCCTGTGCCGCCCTAGTGGGGCATTGGCTGACTACTTTAGTCTCTCCAGATGTGATGCGCTGGATTTTAGGCCTCAGTTTTCTAGGGATCGGTCTCTGGCTTTTAGTGCCCGATCATATTGATGATGCTGCCGGTTCAAAAGTAGCAGATCGTGCCTTGCAAGTCTTTCTTCTTACGGTAGGTTTGTTCTTCTTGGCTGAGATGGGCGATAAGACGCAAATCGCCACGATCGCCCTAGGTGCTCGCTATGAAGATGTCTTCTCGGTTACTGTAGGCACCACATTGGGGATGATGTTGGCTAATGCACCAGCGGTTTGGATTGGGCAGAAATTTACTAAACGAATGCCGATTAAGTGGGTGCACGCCGTTGCTGCAGTGACGTTTATTGCTATCGGTGTTGCTACTTTGCTTTGGACTTAAGTAACGCCAGCATTCATGCACGCCACGACTTAAAATATCCAGATGAAAACTGATCTGCCGCTGAGCTTTCGTAGGCTCGAATACCATCCACCCGTTTATACCTTTGACCAAGTAGAGTTGGATATCGCCTTAAATCCTGCTCGCACCATTGTGAAGAGTCGGATTGAGGTCTTGCCTGGTAAGAGTTTTGAGGTGGGCGCGCCACTTGTCTTAGTGGGTCAAGAGCTTGAATTTGTGAGCTTGCGCATTAATGGCGAAGCGCATCGCCATTTTGAATTAACACCAGATTTTCTGACGATTCATTCATTACCAAATGAAGGTAAAGATAAATTTATCCTCGAGATAATTTGTGTTTGTGTGCCAGAGAAAAATACTTCTCTGATGGGTTTGTATGTTTCGAATGGAAACTTCTTCACCCAGTGTGAGGCTGAAGGTTTTAGAAAGATCACTTACTTTCTAGATCGCCCCGATGTGATGGCACGCTACCGCGTCACACTACGGGCGCTTGAGGCAGAGTGCCCAGTGCTGTTATCGAATGGCAATTTATTAAAAACTGAAAAATTACCAAACGGCTGGCACAGCGCTACTTGGGAAGACCCTTTTCCGAAACCATCCTATTTATTTGCATTGGTAGCAGGCAAGCTAGAGTGTATTGAGGAAACCATTACCACTAGCAGTGGCGCTAAGAAGCTATTACAGATTTGGGTTGAACCCCACGATCTTCTAAAGACTCGCCATGCGATGGATTCACTCATTGCCTCGATTCATTGGGATGAAAAACGCTTTGGCTTAGAGTTGGACTTGGAGCGTTTCATGATTGTGGCAGTGAGCGATTTCAATATGGGCGCCATGGAGAATAAGGGATTGAACATTTTCAATACCAAGTACGTGCTCGCTCAAGCAGAAACTGCTACGGATGCAGACTTTGCCAATATTGAGAGCGTGGTTGCCCATGAGTATTTTCATAACTGGACCGGTAATCGTGTAACTTGCCAGGATTGGTTTCAGTTATCCCTCAAAGAAGGTTTAACCGTATTTAGAGATCAAGAGTTTTCTGCAGATCAGATGGGCAGTGAATCGGGCAGGGCAGTAAAGCGGATTGAGGATGTGAGATTACTGCGTCAACTGCAATTTCCAGAAGATGCAGGTCCAATGGCTCACCCAATTCGTCCAGACGAATATCAAGAAATCAATAACTTCTATACCGTAACGGTGTATGAGAAGGGCTCAGAAGTGGTGCGGATGTATCAAACTTTGCTTGGCAAAGTTGGTTTCCGTAAGGGCATGGATTTATATTTCAAGCGCCATGATGGTCAAGCCGTTACTTGTGATGATTTCTTAATGGCCATGTCAGATGCGAACGGTAAAGACCTCACCCAGTTTAAGAATTGGTATAGCCAAGCAGCTACCCCTCGAGTGAAGGTGCGAGAATATTACGATGCCGCAAAAAAACAATATCAAATCACCTTAAGTCAAACTTGCGCTCCCAGTCCTGGTCAGCCGGAGAAAAAGCCTTTTCATATCCCGTTGAAAATGCGCTTGATTACCAAGTCCAATGATCAAGTGGAGCAATTGCTAGAGCTCACACAGGCAAGCCAAACATGGACCTTTGACAACATTAGCGAACGTCCAGTGCTTTCAATTAATCGGGATTTCTCAGCCCCAATCAATTTAGACTTTGAGCAAAGTGAAGCAGACTTATTAACCCTATTCTCAAGCGATGATGATCCATTTAATCGCTGGGAGGCGGGTCAAAAACTGGCTATGCAAATGATTTTGAATCATCGTTTACCTGATAAGTTACTCATTCAGGCATACCGTGAGCTCTTAGCGGATGCTGACTTAGATCCTGCTTTTAAAGAGCTTGCGTTAACACTTCCTGCTGAGTCCTACCTGTATGAGCAGTGCGCTAGTGTAGATCCACAAAAAATCTTTACAGCACGTCGCGCCTTCCGCCGTGAAGTCGCTAAGCAATTGCAGCTCGAGTGGGCAGCCTTGTATCAACAAATGCAAACTCCGGGACCATTTAAGTCTGATGCCATAAGTGCAGGCAAGCGGGGTCTAAAAAATTTAGCCCTTAATATGCTGCTTGAGGCTAATGGTGCAGTTTGGGCCCCGATGGCGGCCAATCAATTTCAGATTGCTGACAACATGACGGATCGCTACGCTGCTCTGGCTGCATTGGTGACTCATGGTGCCAAAGAAGCTAAGCAATGTCTGATTGATTTCTACAACCACTTTGCAAAAGATGCCCTGGTCATTGATAAGTGGTTTGGATTGCAATCCAGTCGGCCACCAGTCGATGGCCTTGAAACTACCTTGAGTGATGTAAAGCGCTTACGTGAGCATCCCGCATTTAAATTGAACAACCCAAATCGGGTACGCAGTGTGATCCATTCTTTCTGCGCTAATAGTCCAGCAAGTTTTCATCAGGTGGATGGCAGTGGTTATGAGTTTTGGGCTGATAGCGTGCTTGCTTTAGATCCCGTTAATCCGCAAATAGCCGCACGTTTGGCTAGGGCCTTAGATCGCTGGCGTTTATTTGCCCAACCCTATCAAGATCAAATGAAGACCGCCTTAGAGCGTGTAGCAGCTAGCTCTACCCTATCTCCAGACGTGCGTGAAGTAGTAGGAAAAGCGCTGGGAAATTAAGACCACAGAAGTCGAAACACTCAATGAAATTGATGGTTGTAGGAAATGCCTAATTGAGTTGCAAGACTTTCTAGAGGTTTGTCTAAAGTCCAAATGAGGGCGTTTTCCGACAGCAGGGTGGAGGCTAGAAGTGATACATCAATTGCTCCACAGCCAGATTCATAGAGTTGATGTTTTTCAATAAACTCTAGAGTTTCGTCTGGAGTGGCAACGGTTGCTTGCTGCAAGTTTTTGAGATAGCCCAATGTGTTCGCTCTTGGG
>CAIMPQ010000036.1 GCA_903843315.1 uncultured beta proteobacterium | reverse complement strand
GCAATTTACCTCGTTCTACCCCATCTAAAATAGGTCGATAGTGAAATGTATTGTGCGGCCGTCTGCTTGTGGCCGATTTGAGCCGTATAGAGTGATTTAGGCAATTAGGCGGAAGTCGACCCATTTGAGACCGTGACCAGAAAGCAAAAATTAGAGTGATAGCCAGAAACCGCTATAGATTGGGAATTCCTAAATTTCTACCCCTAATTTAGTCGAGCCTTAAAGAATATTTCACTGCCCTACTGGCATTCTAGAAACATAGTCTGCAACGACTTCAAGATCTTCTTTCGAGTATGGCTTAAGTACTTTAACCATATCAGGATTGGCATTTCCTCTTTTCTCAGTCTGTATATATACCAACTCGCGCAATAAATATTTGTAGTACTGCCCCGCAATAAGGGGAATGAATTTCCTTGCATTACCCTCTCCCTGAGTACCATGACAGACTGCGCAATCCTTTAGGTAAAAAGTCTCGCCTATTGCCAACTCATTGCCAGAGCCAACTCCCGCAGTATTTAGTTGAATGGGTACAGACTGAAGATAGGCGGCTATATCAGCAATTTCTTGAGTGCTTATTACATGCTCATCGGAATAGGGCTCCATTTTTGGATTTTTTCTAACGCCAGATCTAATATCGGTTATCTGCTCAATTAATACCGTGGAATATTGTCCAGCTAGACGTGGGTAGGCTCCACTTGGAGTTCCAATTGCACCATTCTTATGACAACCTTGGCAAATTTTAAAAGCCTCGGCCCCGGAAATAGGGTTGCCCTTCAATTCAAGCGCTTTTAACTTTTCCCCGCTTAATTGATTCCAGCCTGACGTCGATCCTTCAACATTTTTCAGGGGTTTATCTTGCGCAAAAAGCGGCATCGATAAGAACATCAAATACAAGAAAAGTGTGGCAATTACTCTATGCATTGATTTCTCCTATTGCCATGGAAAATAAAGTCATAGTCCAGACAGATATTCAGAAACGTCATTAATTTCAGCCTCGGTCATTCTTTTAGCAGTCTCACGCATTAACCGAGCTGATTCTTGAGTATGAAAGTCAGTCTTGAATTTATTTAATTCCCTTACCAAATACTCTTTGTGCTGACCTGCCAATCTGGGAAAGCGACTGCTGCCAGCACCACTGGGCTCGTGACAGCCTGCGCAAGCCGGCAGACCCTTTCCCTCATCACCATCCAGATAGATCTTTTTGCCACTGTCAGCTGCTTTGATGTCTGTGATCTTGTCGGAGCTGGATTTTTGTTTGCCAAAATATTGTCCTAACTCTTTGAACTGGCTCGCATCAACATTTGAAATGACCGGCGCCATAATGTCACTTTTTCTTTTCCCAGAAGAAAAATAATTCAATTCGCGAGCAATGTAATTTGGATCACGGCCAGCCAACTTTGGAATGTTAGGGGCTACGCTATTACCATCCTCGCCATGACACGTCGAGCAGAACTTAATCGTAGCTTCCAAATTCGCAGCGCTTACACAGGAATAGCAAGCAAAATTCAGAACAATGAAGGATTGCAGAATCAATTTTTGAAAAAACAAATCCAGACCTATT
>CAIMPQ010000035.1 GCA_903843315.1 uncultured beta proteobacterium | reverse complement strand
GTTGGAGCGCAATTCTGCATGGCGTTGCATGTATTCCATATGACCATGACGTCCTTCAGCAAGCCATTCTTGCAAGCGCTCGCTAGCAGGACCGAGATGGGTATCCGTAATCCGTAAACCATCAAATCCCAATAAGGTAGCCTGCTTCCCAAGCCAAGCACGCAGCTCTGACTGATCTAGGGCGGTCGCATTATTAGGTGAAGGAGTAGATAAAGACATAAGCAATACCGAATGTAGCGCAATAATTGAATAAACTAGGGCAATGACCAGAAATCAGACGCCTCAGGCATCTCCAAAAGCATCGCTTAAGCAACATTGTAGGCAGGAAGCAGAAACGGCATCCTTAGCCAAGCGACTTGCTGCCAGTATTGAGCGATTCATAGGTCAAGAGCGAGGGGTCCACTTCAATATCTCACTTGAGGGGGATCTCGGTGCTGGCAAAACGACCTTTGCCAGACATTTAATTCAGAGCCTTGGTTACGGGGGGAAAGTGAAGAGTCCAACCTATACTTTATGTGAGCCCTATCTATTACATAGTAATCAACATGCTTACACAGCCCATCACTTCGATCTTTATAGAATGCGCGATCCACTTGAATGGCAAGAAGCCGGTTTTGTAGAACACTTTGATGTGCCGGGATTTTGTTTAATCGAGTGGCCAGAAAAAGCTGAAGGTACTCTTCCTGCATTTGATATTCAGATTCAACTGACTGCAGGTGCAGAAGAAAATGATCGCACTATTGCAATCAATGCCTTGTCTGAGCAAGGCAAAAAAATAGTAGAAGTCATTCAAGTTGATTCATGAGTAGTCAGAAAGTCAATCTCTCTAGAAGAAGACATCTTCAGACTTCAGCGAAGTTCTTGAGTTTTGCTTTACTGCTCAGTGAGGTCGATATTGCTTGGGGTGCCAAGATATTAGGGGTGCGTATTTGGCCCTCCGAGGATTACACCCGCATCACCTTAGAGTCCGATACCCCATTACCCATTACACAGCAGATCCTTACCAATCCAGATCGCTTAGTAGTGGATGTCCAAGGTTTAGAACTCAATCCCACGTTAAAAGATTTAGTGGCCAAGGTAAAACCAAATGATCCTTACGTATCGCAAATTCGGGTTGGGCAATTTCAGCCAGGGATTGTGCGTTTGGTCTTTGATTTAAAAGAGCCGATCAAGCCACAACTGTTTACGCTTGAGCCCGTTGGTGAATATAACTACCGTATGGTATTTGATCTTTACCCTACTACCCCACCAGATCCTTTGATGGAGTTGGTGAAAAGTAGCGCGAAAAAAGAAAGTGCCCTAACAAAATCCAATGAAGAGGTTGATTTAATTGCGCAGTTTGCAACCAAGAAAGAAAAGGATGCGCCCAAAACTCCAGTAGCCCAAGCCATTCCAGAAATCAAAGATACTCCTGCGCCTGCTAAATACAAGCGCTTGATTACGATTGCGATCGATCCTGGTCATGGGGGTGAAGACCCAGGCGCCATTGGTGCTCTAGGCTCTAAAGAGAAGAATGTCGTCCTCTCAATTGCTAAGCGACTCAAAGAGAAGATCGAGGGCGAAGTGTATATGCGCCCCTACCTCACCAGAGATGGCGATTACTTTGTGCCCTTACATGTAAGAGTACAAAAAGCGAGGCGTGTTGAAGCAGACTTATTTATTTCTATTCATGCAGATGCATTTATTGAGCCAAGGGCTAAAGGCGCCTCTGTGTTTGCCCTCTCGCAAATGGGTGCCAGTAGCTCGATGGCGCGGTGGATGGCCAATAAAGAAAATGCTTCCGATCTCATTGGTGGGATCAATATCAAGACACAAGATCGACAGGTAGCCAATCTGCTACTCGATATGTCGACTACAGCCCAGATTAAGGACTCACTTCAAGTTGGGAACTCCATTCTCAAGCAAATTGGCGGCTTTGCACCCCTGCACAAGGGAAAGGTTGAACAAGCCAGCTTTGCCGTTCTGAAGGCTCCAGACATCCCTTCGATCCTGGTAGAAACTGCTTTTATCAGCAACCCTCAAGAAGAAGCTAGATTGAATGATGATGGCTATCAGGACCGAATTGCAGAAGCTATTTTGAGAGGAATTAAGGAGTATTTTTCCAAAAATCCTCCAGTTGCAAGACGGGTAAACTCATAAGCTACTTGTAAGTACAAGGGCTTACGGGCAAACCGCCCAGACCCCAGGAATAGCCATAAACTTCTTGCTATAATCTTTGTTTTACCGGGTCGGTAGCTCAGTCGGTAGAGCAGCGGACTTTTAATCCGTTGGTCGCGAGTTCGAATCTCGCCCGACCCACCAGTATTACTACGCCTCGCTCTGCGGGGCGTTTTTATTTCTAGGGACCTGAGTTTGACTGAGTTAGTATCGCTCAGCTAGACCGCTGGTCACCTGCTGCTGAGCAACAGCTCAATCATCCATTGATCTTGAAGGGCTCTTATCCCCCAAATGAGTCTCATGCGTTAATCCACAAAAGCAGGGCTACTTGGTAATACGTAAGGTCTTTTGCCCTTCCCAGTAATAGTGGAGCAGCCTTTCAAAAGGCTCTGACTGAAGGGCGCTCGGGCCAATGAATGGATTGTCATAAAGGATTAGTAAATAGAAAATTAGACTGATAGAGGTTCCTAACAGTGCAATCATCGTTGCGTGTATTCGTAGGTTTTTCATCTTAAATAGTGATGAAAAGAATAAAAATAAAACCGCACTAAAAATCAGTGCCATCCACATAGGTTTATCAATTAACGATTTTGCACTTTCAACACGGTTCCTTCGCAATTCTCGATAAATAGATAACAATCTTAGCTCTTCCTGTTGAGCGGCTAATTCACCATTATTTTTTGGCACATAGTGAATAATTAATTCATGAAAGGATCTCAGATCTTGATATGCACGAAGATCATATTGGCCCTTAGCAAGCAATGGCCATTCAGTTTCAACTACTTCCCGTACATAAATTTTTAATTGTTTTTGACCTTCATCCCTTACCTGTGGTGGATAAGCTTCAATCGTACGATACATATTAAATAGTGTATTGGCCTCTTTAGATACCGTATCGCTTACATTATTGTAGTTTTGCCAAACAGTGATCGTAATAAAGGCTAGGATAAAACCAAAAATAACGCTCATTGAATTTGCAAATATTTCACCAAAGTCAGTATGGTCTTCAAAATGCAACCAAGTAACATACTTTTGCACCAAACATAACATGACTAAGCCGCCAAGAATGAAGGTGGTCATCATCAGCAAGAGAAGCATGATTGAAGGCAAATTGAGGATTAGGGCTGTCATATTAATTTTTAGGTTCAATACATAATGCTTTATCTACACTAACATGAATAAAAATACCGCTGGCCAGACTTGCATCTATATAGAGTGACAAGCTGTGGATCTTCTACCCACTAGCCTTAATACGCCTCACTCTGCGGGGCGTTGTTATTTCTAGAGACCTGAGTTTGGCTGAGTTTGCATCGCTCAGCCAGACCGTTGGTTGCTAGCTTCGTTGAATCTCATTACCAAATAATCCAGTGTCCAGCATCCCATTCAGCCTGTGTGATGTATCCGTTATTGTCTTTGTCTAATCCCCTAAATTCTCGAGCT
>CAIMPQ010000034.1 GCA_903843315.1 uncultured beta proteobacterium | reverse complement strand
ATCTACTGGTCGTCCAGTACCGCTGCTGGTGAACTTCTTGCTTGAGCAAAAGTAAGCAGTTTCACGATCTATGGCTCGCATCGATTTTCATAGCAATGTTAGCGACAAGCTGGAATACGCCTGTCGCTTAACGCGCAAGATTTGGAGCGCCACTCCTGAAGGTCAGCCAGTTCGCAATATCGTCATGGTGGGCGAAAAGGCTGATCTAAAAAAGTTAGATGAGTTACTTTGGACTTTTAGTAGCACTGATTTTTTGCCACATTGTTTTATTGATGATGAGGCTGCTGTTGATACCCCAATTCTTTTGACGGATGATTTCTCTTCTCCAGCGCTAGACCAGGTTCCGCACGCTGATGTCATGATTCACCTGGGCATGCGGATGCCGCAGGATGTGCCTGGTTTAGTGGCGCGCTTTCCCAGAATTGTAGAGGTTGTCACTGTGAATGAAGCTGAGCGGTTGGCGGGGCGCGAGCGCTATAAAGCGTATCGAGAATTAGGTCATGAGCTTCATAACTTTGATCAATCTAAAAGTTAGTCTGTATGTTGATTCATCCCCAATTTGATCCAGCTGCGATTCGTATAGGATCATTTGCCATTCATTGGTATGGATTGATGTATCTCATGGCCTTTGCACAATTCTTATTATTAGGGCGTATTCGGATTCGTGCACCACGCTATCAAGCCTTAGGTTGGACTTATAAAGATCTTGAGGATTTACTATTTGCTGGTGTCTTGGGTGTCGTTCTAGGCGGACGTATTGGCTACACCTTGTTTTATATGCCTGATTATTACTTGTCGCACCCCTTGAGTATTTTGAAAATATGGGAAGGTGGCATGTCTTTCCATGGGGGCTTGTTAGGTGTACTGGCAGCGCTTTATTGGTTCGCTAAAAAACGGAAGACCACTTTTTTGGTGGTCAGTGACTTGGTTGCCCCCTTAGTACCTTTTGGATTGGCGCTTGGGCGCTTAGGTAATTTCATTAATGGTGAGTTATGGGGTAGACCAACGGATTTGCCCTGGGCAACAGTATTCCCATTGGTGGATAGCATCCCACGTCATCCTTCTCAAATCTATCAACTGCTTGCTGAAGGTATTTTGCTAGGAATCATTTTATGGATTTACTCCAGCAAACCACGTCGCTTAGGTCAGGTCTCTGGCTTGTTCTTGCTTGGTTATGGAGTTTGTCGTTTCTTAGCGGAGTATGCGCGCGAGCCCGATGCCTTCCTTGGTTTGTTGGGGCTTGGCTTATCGATGGGGCAATGGTTGTGTGTCCCCATGATTTTGCTGGGAATCTATCTCATGACATTCTCCAAAACAAAAGCGGAATAAGAACCCATGCTGAGCGAAGAAGTCACCCTTCGTAAGTTAGAAATTCTTTGCTCCTTTGTGCGGACCGGAAGCCTTTCCAAAACTGCCGAAGAACTTCATCTCAGCACAGTAAGCATTCATAAAGCACTACATTCCTTAGAGTCCGGAATTGCTTGTCCCTTATTTATTAAAGAGGGGCGCCAATTAAAAGCCTTGCCTGCAGCTATTTACCTAGCTGAAGCGAGTATGGATTTACTTGGGGACATTGATCGTATTCTGAAAAAGACCCGCGCGAAGGCTGGGGTTGAGAATGGCCAGATCCGTTTAGGTTCAATGTACTCATTAACTGCCAACATCATTCCACGAATGATTATGGGCACGAAGATTCGCAGACCAGACTTAGATATTGATCTGTATCTAGGTTCCAATGAGGATCTCATGAAGAAACTATCTGAGGGCAGTGTTGACGCTGTTGTCATTGCAGTTCCTTCTAGCAATCTTCCAGAAGGGGTGCAGGTAGTACCCCTATTTGAGGATCAGTTATATTTTGCTTCTTCTAAGAAAAGCAAGCCAAAACAGACAAGTATTGATTTGCCTGAATATCGGGATGAAAAGTTCCTCACTCTCCAGGATGGTTTTGCTACAACCTCGGGCTTCTATGAAGCTTTTCAGTTAGCTGGCTTTATACCTAACGTTGTCATGAAGGTGGGGGACATCTTCTCACTGATGAATATGGTGTCTGGAGACTTAGGAAGGTCCTTGTTGCCAGGGAGAGTCAGGGCTTTAATGGGAGACAGCATCGAATTTACTCCGTTGCTCCCTAAATATCAGGTGACGCAGCGTATTGCTCTGATGTATCTTGAGGCTAATGAAGCGAATTCCAATATCTTGGCTTTGGCGGCTGAAGCCCGCATGTTGCATCGCAAGAACGACTGATATAGGTTATATTAAGTTAATATTAATTAACTTTAGGTTAATGATTCTCCATTTAACTTAATTGATTTCACGGGGCACTCGCACTACATTGAAGCGATGCGATTTTGCCGATAGCAATTCTTAAGAGAACCACATGCTTGAAAAGTTAGCCAAAGCCCGTTATTTTTCCCGCGTTACAGGAGCGGTAAACCGCCTTATATCTGAGCGCGGTGAATCTAATGCTGTCAGTATGGCTGATGACGTTATTAATAATTATCGCAAGCTCTCCAAAGATCAGCACGCAAAGTTCTTCACATTTTTATTTGAGAAGTTGAATCCTGATCCTACGGCAGTGATCACTGCTGCACAAAATTTTGCTACTGAAGGTAATGCGCGTAATTACATTAAATTGCAACGAGTTACTGAGCCTCCAAGACAAGAATTATTTCGTCGTTTAAATCGTGCCACAAACGGAACTGCCGCATTGGTATCAATGCGTCGCGATCTTTTGCAACTACTAGAAAAGCAGCCTGAGTTAACTGCAGTTGACTTTGATCTTCGTCATCTTCTGTCTTCGTGGTTTAACCCTGGCTTTTTAAAGATGCACCGGGTTGATTGGAAGTCTCCGGCAGAGGTGCTGGAGAAGCTGATTCAACATGAGGCTGTTCATGCGATTGATGGTTGGGATGACCTCCGCCGCCGCTTACAGCCTGATCGCAGATGTTTTGCTTTCTTCCACCCACAATTACCCAACGAACCATTAATCTTCGTTGAAGTAGCGCTTTTACCTGAGATACCAGGAGTGATTACTCCGCTTGTAGATAAAAAAGCAGAGACGGTTCATCAGACTTCTCAATATAAAGTGGCTGCTTTTTATTCTATTAGTAACTGTGAGCCCGGTTTGCGCGGAGTCTCTATGGGGAACTTCTTGATCAAGCGTGTTGCTGAACAGTTACATGCAGAGTTTCCGAGCTTAAAGACTTTTGTAACTCTTTCACCAATTCCTGGTTTTATCGATTGGGTAGCGGCAGGTGCAGATCTTGATGGAGAAAAAGTTGGGGTGCAGCTAAAGCCAGCATTACGTTTGGCACGTGAGCATGCCTTAGAGGCGATTGGTCTAGCTAAGCGCTCTTGGTCTGAGCGTTTGAGTGCTGGCTGGCATCCCGATAATGCTACCGAAAAAGAAAAAAAGGCTCTTCTGACATTAGCCAGCATTTATCTTGGTATCGGTTCTGCAAACCGCAATGGCAATCCAGTGGCGAAGTTTCACCTAGGCAATGGGGCAAAGTTGCACCAAATTAATTGGGCAGCAGACCTATCTCGTAAGGGTTTACGTCAATCTGCATGCCTCATGGTCAATTATCTCTATGATCTAGGTAATGTAGAAGAAAACCATGAACGCTTTGCTAATGGCGAGATAGTGTATTCAAAAGCAGTTGGAAGATTGATGGCGCCTTAAACTAGAGGTATAGCAACAAGTAATTAGAGTAATGAGGTAGTACATAACTAAGCCAAAAAATGGCACGTGGAGGAGACAAAAAATGATCAAGCAATCTCGATTTACAGGTCTGATGAAAAAGGCTTTGTTTTTAATGTGTGCCGCGCCTTTAGCGGTCATGGCGCAAGAATGGCCCAATAAGCCTATTACCTTTATTGTTCCATTTCCAGCAGGCGGTGGAACGGATGCATTTGCAAGGCCTTTGGCTGCGCAATTAACCAAGCAATTAGGTAAGCAAATTATTATTGATAACCGTGGTGGTGCTGGCGGTACCTTAGGGGCTTCCATTGCTGCAAAAGCGGCTCCTGATGGATACACCTTCTTTATGGGTGCCGCACATCATGCCATTGCTCCGGCAATGTATCCAAACTTGGATTACGACATTGAGAAAAGCTTTGTTCCCATAGCGATGGTTGCTAATCCACCCCAAGTAATCGTGGTGAACCCCAAGAATGTCCAAGTCAAAGACTTGAAAGAATTTATTGCCCTCTTGAAAAAGAACCCAGGCAAATTTAATTACGCTAGTGCAGGTAATGGCTCATCCCATCACTTGGCTGGCGAACAGTTCAAAATGTTGTCGAAAACCTTTATTACCCATATTCCATATCGTGGTGCTGGCCCAGCAATGCAAGATCTCATTGCCGGACAGGTTGATGTTGAGTTTGATGGGCTAGGTTCATCTGCTGCGCAAATTAAGAACGGTACTATCGTGGCATTAGCAGTGGCATCACAAAAACGGGCACCTGGATTTCCGAATGTACCTACTGCCGCAGAAGCAGGCTTAGTTGGTTATGAAGTTTCTACTTGGTATGGTCTATTTGCCCCTAAAGGTACCCCTCAGCCGATCGTCGATAAGATGATT
>CAIMPQ010000033.1 GCA_903843315.1 uncultured beta proteobacterium | reverse complement strand
GTGAAATCTACTGGTAAGCCAATTTCTGTTCCTGTTGGTCCTGCAACTTTGGGCCGCATTATGGATGTGTTGGGTCGCCCAATTGATGATGCAGGCCCGATTGCTACTGAAGAGCGTCGCGCTATTCACCAGCCAGCACCGAAGTTCGATGAGCTTTCTCCTTCCGTTGATCTACTTGAAACCGGCATTAAGGTGATTGACCTCGTTTGCCCATTTGCTAAAGGTGGTAAGGTTGGCTTGTTCGGTGGCGCGGGTGTTGGTAAGACCGTGAACATGATGGAATTGATTAACAACATCGCTAAGCAACACTCTGGTTTGTCCGTGTTTGCCGGTGTTGGTGAGCGTACTCGTGAAGGTAATGACTTCTATCACGAGATGAAAGAATCTAACGTTATCGACAAAGTGGCGATGGTATTCGGTCAGATGAATGAGCCTCCTGGCAACCGTTTGCGCGTTGCGTTGACTGGTTTGACCATGGCCGAAGCATTCCGTGACGAAGGCCGTGATATTTTGTTCTTCGTTGACAACATTTATCGTTACACACTAGCCGGTACCGAGGTTTCTGCGTTGCTCGGTCGTATGCCTTCTGCTGTAGGCTACCAGCCTACTTTGGCTGAAGAGATGGGTAAATTGCAAGAGCGTATTACTTCAACAAAGACGGGTTCTGTTACCTCTATTCAGGCCGTTTACGTTCCTGCGGATGACTTGACTGATCCGTCACCTGCGACAACCTTCTTGCACTTAGATTCCACGGTTGTGTTGTCACGCGACATCGCTGCTTTGGGTATTTACCCAGCGGTTGATCCATTGGACTCCACCAGCCGTCAGCTTGACCCACAAGTGGTTGGTCAAGAGCACTATGAAGTGGCTCGTGATGTACAGATGACTTTGCAACGTTACAAAGAATTGCGCGACATTATTGCAATTTTGGGTATGGACGAATTGTCGCCAGAAGATAAATTGGCCGTATCACGTGCGCGTAAGATTCAGCGCTTCTTGTCACAGCCTTTCCACGTTGCTGAAGTGTTTACTGGTTCGCCAGGTAAATACGTACCATTGAAAGAAACCATCCGCGGCTTCAAGATGATTTGTAGCGGTGAATTGGATCACTTGCCTGAGCAAGCGTTCTATATGGTGGGTTCAATTGATGAAGCCATCGAGAAAGCTAAGAAGCTTTAATCGAACTCATCTAGGGAAATTATGTCAAACATACATGTCGACGTAGTTAGTGCTGAGAAGTCCATTTTTAGCGGAGAGGCTAAGTTTGTAGCTCTTCCGGGCGAAAGTGGTGAGCTCGGTATCTTGCATGGCCACACTCCACTAATTACACGTATTCGTCCTGGCTCTGTCCGCATTGAAAAAGCAGATGGCGATGAAGAATTCGTGTTTGTTGCTGGTGGCTACTTAGAAGTTCAGCCAGATCGCGTCACAGTATTAGCTGATACCGCTATTCGTGGACACGACCTTGATGAAGCTAAAGCATTAGAAGCAAAGAAACGCGCAGAAGAGGCTATGCAAAATCGTGGCACTGACTTTGATTTGGCTCTGGCTCAGTCTGAGTTTGCTATGGCTGCCGCGCAATTGGCTGCAATTGCACGTTTTCGTCGTAAAAAGTAATTACCGGTCATCTCCTTGCTGTTAAATGATCGGTTTTTAAAGGCCTGCCTGGGCGAAGCGGTTGATCAAACACCGCTTTGGCTCATGCGTCAAGCTGGCCGATATCTCCCTGAGTACAACGCCACGCGCGCTAGAGCCGGAAGTTTTCTTGGGCTCGCAAAAAATCCCGCATATGCTACTGAAGTAACCCTTCAACCATTGGATCGCTATCCATTGGACGCGGCGATTTTGTTCTCCGATATTTTGACTATCCCAGACGCTATGGGTTTGGGCCTAAAATTTACTGGCGGTGAAGGCCCGAGCTTTGACCGCCCTCTTCGCACTGAAGATGCAGTTAAGAAATTACGCATAGCTGATATGGATGAGCTCAAATACGTATTTGATGCCGTTTCAGAAATTCGCAAAGCCCTAATACAGGAAGGAAAACAGCGAGTCCCTTTGATTGGCTTCTCTGGAAGCCCATGGACGTTGGCCTGCTACATGATTGATGGCTCAAGTGCCGATGATTTTCGTCATGCTAAAACCATGATGTTCAGTCGCCCGGATTTGTTGCAACATATTCTAGATATCAACGCGCAATCAGTAGCGGCGTATTTAACTGAGCAAGTTAAAGCGGGTGCGCAAGCGCTCATGATTTTTGATACTTGGGGCGGCATGCTTCCTGACGGCTGGTATCAAAGGATGTCTTTGGCATCTATGCAAAAGGTCATTGCTTTATTGCCACGCGAACATGAAGGCAGAAAAATCCCTGTGATTATGTTCACCAAAGGTGGCGCAATTTGGTTAAATGATATGGCGCAAGTGGGTGCCGATGTGATTGCAATTGATTGGACGATGTCTCTTAGTCGTGCTCGCAAACAGTTGCTTGCTCTAAACAAGCCTTTGGCATTACAAGGCAATTTAGACCCTCTTATTCTGTTCTCTGAGCCAGAGCAAATTGCAGAGCAGGCAAACCTCCTTCTTGAGGATTTGGCTGGCGCACCGCCTCTTAAACCGGGCCTTCATTCATTAGATGGACATGTGTTTAATTTGGGACATGGAATATCGCAATTTACCCCACCTGAAAGCGTTACCGCATTGGCGCAAACTGTGATTCAGCGCTCAAGGGCTCTTAGATCCTAGTAAGAATCCTGAGTAATTGCTAACTTAGCTTAGAAATTTTGACGAAAGTTATGCACAGATAGATGCAGAATTCAAAATTCATGAAGATTGCGAATAAATATAAACATTAACTTTCGAAGTCATCCATAAATCACTGATTTATATAGTAAATTAAGAAATACGCTCAAAAATGGTGCATTAGCCCTTAGCGGGTAAATTAGCTTATAAATCAGAATCATTGGATGATATCCACAGACTTATCCACAAGCAAAACGGAAGATCGAAGTAAATAATGCCCTTACCAACTGTGGTCCAGGTAGTTGTTGATAAGCCCTTAAGCCAGGGCTTTGATTACTTGTGGGACCTTGAAAAGTTGGGGCTACCCCCTGAGATTGGGCATATTGTAGAAGTACCCTTCGGGCGGTCTTCGTTGGTTGGAATGGTTATTAAAGTAAGCACTCACTCTGATTTTGAAATAGACAAGCTAAAGACAGTTACCCAGGTAGCCCCTCTTGTCCCCATAGACCCCGCCGCCTTAAGGCTAATGAATTTTGCAAGCCAGTATTACATCCATGCGCTTGGTGAAACCATCATTCCCACTATTCCGCAGATGTGGAAAAAGGCGCTCGATTGGGAAAAAATTCCTAAAAAATTAGTCGCTGCAGAAGAGAAAAAAAAGAAAACCATTAGCGAGCTAAACAGTGAGGGTTTAATTGGAGAAGATGATCTCAATGAAGAGCAAAAGTCAGCGCTAGCTAAATTACGTAATTACAGTAGCAAGGGAAAAGAATTCAAAGCCATTCTTTTGCAAGGACAAACCGGAAGCGGTAAAACTGCAGTCTTTTTAAATTGGCTTAGCGAGGTATTAAAGAGCAGCACCTCACAAGTTTTATTGCTTGTTCCCGAAATTAATTTGACTCCACAGTTAGAACGAAGAGTCCGGGCATATTTTCCTGAGAAAAAAATGGTTGTCCTACATAGTGGGATCACTGAAAAAGAGCGAGGGATTGCTTGGTACGAAGCGGTTACAGGCAAAGCCCAAATTGTCTTAGGAACAAGATTGGCGGCCTTAGCGCCACTTCCAAATTTAAGTGCAATTGTCGTTGATGAAGAGCACGATGCGTCCTATAAACAGCAAGATGGCATCCGCTACTCTGCTCGAGATTTAGCTATCTGGCGGGCCCATGATGTGAAGATACCTATCTTGCTCTCTTCAGCGACGCCCTCACTTGAAACCTGGTTGGCGGCAAAGGCCGGCCGTTATGAATATATTCGCCTAGATCAGAGAGCCCAGGGTGCCCATCTACCCAAGGTACACCTCATTAACACGCGCGACCTTCGCAATCAATATAGCCCTGGCGACAGTGGCAAACCAAAAGAAAAAAGTCCCATTACCAAAACCTTAGCCTATGCCATTAGTCAAAACTTCAGGGATAAAAAACAAAGTTTGATACTGATTAATCGCAGGGGTTACGCCCCAGTGTTGAGTTGTGGCGCCTGTACATGGCTGTCTAAATGCCAACAATGCAGCTCTTATATGGTGATGCATAGGGCTGGGGCTTTAGGAAAAAGGCCGGTATTAAGTTGTCACCATTGTGGATTGGTAAAGGCAATTCCTAGCCACTGTCCTAATTGTGGAAACGCTGATCTCAAAACATTGGGTCAAGGTACCCAAAAAATTGAAGATGCCATAGAGGGAATGTGGCCTGATCAAAGGGTGCTTCGAGTGGATACGGATTCAAGTAGAAGCAGTAAGGGTGCAGAAGAGTTGTTCCAGGAGATTCACGAAGGTAAGGTAGATATCGTGGTGGGCACCCAAATGATTGCTAAGGGGCATGACTATCAAAATATTGGATTGGTTGGTGTTTTGGATGCAGATGGTAGATTGTTTTCTCAGGATTTCCGAGCTGCCGAACGTCTATTTGCACAATTGGTTCAAGTGGCTGGGCGCGCTGGGCGATCGGGTAAGGATGGTCAAGCGGGTGGTGATATTTATATCGAAACGCAATATCCAGAGTCAGCAGTATTTCAATACTTGTTGCGACATGATGTGGATGGATTTCTATCGCATACCGCCAAGGAGAGAGAAGAGGCTGGACTGCCCCCGTTTTCATACCAAGCTTTAATACATGCTGAGTCGAAGAGCTTGGATAAGGCCATTCAATTCCTGAGTACTCTTAAGGGACACCTGAAGTCTAATGGCCTTATAAAGACAGGACTTAGGGTTTATGACCCGGTACCAAAGGCGGTAATGCGTGTGGCTGGAACGGAGCGCGCACAACTCGTGATTGAATCTGACAGCCGCAAGCAGTTACAAGAAGTGCTCGAGGCTATTGATACAGAGTTACGTGAAAATTCTCAAGGAAGAATTAGCAAAGAAACGCGCGTGCGTTGGTTGATCGAGCGTGATCCAATCAACATCTAGTTTTGCTTACCCGCCTGCAGTTGAATTATATTTGTCGAGATCCATTAATTGATCGAGTTCTGAAGCAAGAGCACCCTCTTGCGGTTTGATTTTGAATAACCAAACGCTATAAGGTTTCTCATTCACCAATTCGGGTGAGGCATCTACTGCCTCATTAAGGGCAATGATTTCTCCGCTGATGGGTGCGTGAATATCGCTGGCTGCCTTTACAGATTCAATCACAGCAATGGCCTCACCTTGCTTTACTTGCTGGCCCAGTTTGGGCGCTTGAAAGAACATGACATCACCCAATGCCTCTTGAGCATGGTTGCTAATACCAACCCAAACTAAGCCATCATTTTCTAGATCGGCCCACTCATGCGTTTCAGCAAATTTAAATGTATCTTGGCTATTCATTGTTTTATCCTTTGAGCACATTTTATGCCGACTCTCATACACTAGTGCTTATTCAATCTATGCATTAACGAGCCCTCTATATGCCAATCAAATTAGGAATTATCCCCGTTACTCCCTATGAGCAAAATTGCTCAATCTTGGTTTGCCAAGAAACCGGTGATGCCGCTGTGATTGACCCTGGTGGTGATATCGATAAGATTCTTGAAGGTATAAAGCAATTGGGGGGAACCGTAAAAAAAATCTTACTGACTCATGGGCATCTCGATCATTGTGCTGCCGCTAAGGATTTGGCAGAAATGCTCAAGGTGCCAATTGAGGGTCCGCAAATAGAAGAGCGATTTTGGATTGATCAATTACCAGAGCAAACAGTGCGCTTTGGGTTTGGACATGCAAAAGCATTCGAGCCTGACCGTTGGTTAAATGATGGTGATCGTGTGCAAGTTGGTAATGTAGAACTTGAGGTATTTCATTGTCCCGGACATACCCCTGGACACGTCGTCTTTTTTGGTAAAGAAGATCGTCTCGCAATCGTGGGGGATGTATTGTTTGCGGGCTCGATTGGTAGAACAGATTTTCCGCGCGGGAACCATGCGAGCTTGATCAATGCAATTAAAACAAAATTATGGCCACTGGGAGATGACGTGCAATTTGTTCCCGGACATGGGCCAATGTCTACGTTCGGTGCAGAACGCAAAACAAACCCTTACGTTGGGGATGGTGCTTAAGCACCTCGACACTCAGATTGAAAACAGGAGATTAGGTTTTTGCTGAACCAGTACGGTGTGTACGGTTGTATAAACAGCTAGCGCAAATCCAGCGTTGCTTGCGATTGCTAGTTGGAATCCATGTACCACCCTCGAGCCGTTTTTCGCGACTGCAAGAAGAGCAAAACTTGAGGCTCTGAGAGGTGTCTTGGGTAGCAGCTGGAGTCGATGTAGTCATGGGCAATCCGGGAAAGCAAATCTTTTATACAGAAGATCTATTTTACCCGTTTTGTCCTACTGGGGCTGGGCTCAGCACAACTCGGACGGAATCAGCCGTCTTATTGCCATCAAAATCGAGCCAAGCCTTGTTTTCAAAGTCATAAAGCTTGCATTTGCGGGCGGTATCGAAATACCAGCCCCAAGAGAACTTTTGCACAAAAATACGCTCAGGAAGGATAGTTTCCAGGGTATTTTGGGCTTCCTGTAGGCGATAGAGGGGCACGCTCATATCGACGTGATGGGCAGTGTGCTCCATGATGTGATGCATTAAAGCACCCCAGATCCAGTTAAAAGTCAGGTGAACAGTGGTGGATACGAATGGCTGGGCACGTAACCATTCTGACTTTTTGTCATACCAAGACACCTTTGGATGGGTATGGTGAACATAGACCACGAAACCAATCATGCCGTTCCAAAATAGGAATGGAACTACAAAGCCAGTGATTAAGCCAATCCAAATAGATTGACCGGTAGCGATTGCGCCAGCAACAAGGCAGGCAATCCATACAATTCCAAAGCCTGTAACAAGCAAATTGTCTTTTAAGAAAATCGGGCGATCACCAGGTTTATTTTGAGCATTTGGGAAGTACTCACGTCTCCACCAAATTTCAATGAGGTAGTAGAAAACAGGCCCCCAGCCACTACGATAAAGGCGCTCTAAAGCCTTACGCCATGAGGGTAAGGCGTCAAATTCTGCTTTAGATAACGGCGCCCAAACGAAGTCAAAGCCCTTGAGATTAGTTTGACCGTGATGCACTACGTTATGACCAACATCCCACAAGCTGTATGGGGTAAGTGATGGCAAAAATGCAATGCGACCCAATACTTTATTGAGCTCACGATTTGGTGTGAAACTTTGATGGCAAGCATCATGACCCAGAATGAAGATGCGGCCAGTTACAAAGCCGGCTACCAAACCAAAAACGATTTTGAGCAGAATGTTTTCCACAAACACTGTGCCGGCGATACAGGCAAGCCATAAAGCAGCATCAATCATGAGGAGCATGATCGCGCGCCCTGTTTCACCTTGGGCCATTGGAATTAACCAGCTCCGAATAATTTTTCGGTGAGGTAATGGTGCCTCAGGGGGCAAAGGATTAGTGAGGGAGGGCTCTGAAAGGGCTGTATTTAGATGTGTAGACACGATAAGAATCAATAAGTTAGATGCAAATGATAGTGGTTTTTGCTTTTCTATGCATGATGTAGGTCAAAAACCCCCTTTGTTTTGGCGCGCCCGGCAGGAATCGAACCTGCGACCCTTGGCTTCGGAGGCCAATACTCTATCCACTGAGCTACGGGCGCCAGAGGTAAAACTGGCAACCTTGCTATTGTAAGTGCCTATACCCCTACTCTCTAGTTATAATCACCGCAAAACAACCCTAAAACCCGCCAAATAATAAATTCCTATGAGCAACGAGCACGGAAATCTAATTAAGTCCCCAAAACAACTGATCATCATGGTGTTCGCCAGCTTTTTTGTGCCCTTGATCATTATTTTGTTGTTAATGGTATTTGTAAACAACGGCAAGCGCGGTGATTCTTCAACCACGACCGAACAGCTCATCAAACCCGTTGCCCAGCTCAATTTCAAAGATGCTAGCACCCCAAAGGAACTTCAGACCGGTGAGCAGGTTTACAAGGCAGTTTGTTCTTCTTGCCATGCGACGGGCGCTGCGGGCGCGCCTAAATTTGGCGATGCAAGCGCTTGGGCTCCACGTTTGAGTAAGGGATATGACGGTTTATTAAGCTCTGTACTGAAAGGTAAAGGCGCAATGCCGGCACGTGGCGGATCAAGCCCCGCAGATGTTAGTGACTATGAATTAGGTCGTGCTGTAGTGTATTTGGCAAACTCCGCTGGTGGAAAACTACCAGAGCCAAAAGCCCCCGCCCCTGCTGCAGCTAAATAATATTTTGCGCGCACTCAAAAGCTGGCTATATGCCAGCTTTTTTATTTCTCAGAACCTTCATCTTTTGCGTCTAATGCAATTTGATAGGCTTCTTTTTTAGTAAGCCCTAATGTTTGCGATAAAACCGCAGCAATTTCTTTACTACCTAGATAGGGACTTAATGCATTTGCCCACATTAACAGAGTGGCATGCTCTGGAGCCTCATCAGACTTAGCCTGGCGGGCCGAGACCAGAATAACGAACTCGCCCTTTAGGCTGTCCGTAGTTTCAATCCATGGAGCGATCTCTGCTGCCTGGAGAGAAACAAGCTGCTCAAATTTTTTGGTTAACTCGCGACAAATAAATACCTGACGATCAGGCTCTAAAGCATGGGCCAGAATAAGCAGAGTTTCACGAATGTGATGGGGTGACTCAAAAAAGACGCTGGTTTTTTTGCTGTTGCAAATATCTTGTAACAAAGCATCGCGTTCTTTTGTTTTATTTGGCCAAAAGCCTAAAAACTGAAACCGCCCTTCCGAGTTCAACATGACGTTACCAGCAGTTGAGATGGCGCAGGAAACAGCGCTTGCACCTGGTACTGGAATGACTCGAAAGCCCGCTTTTTGAACTTCATTAACCAATCTTGCGCCTGGGTCTGAAACTCCAGGGGTACCTGCGTCCGAAATATAGGCCCAGCGTTCATTGTTGGCTAGGTGTTGAATAACAGTTTGGGCTCCGCCCACTTCGTTGTGTTCATGAAGTGCTAAACATTTCTTATGAATACCAAATTGCTGTAAAAGAGGCGCGCTATGCCTCGTATCTTCACAGGCAATGCCGTCCACTGCATTCAGCACATGAAGAGCGCGTAATGTAATGTCGCCCAGGTTGCCTATAGGTGTGGCAACCATGTATAGGGAGCCAACTGGTAAATCCTGTTGTTTTAGAAAATCAAATGGGCCTAATTCCATGAAGGGTATCTTTTGCGTAAGATTGGTCAATAAACAAGAGGATACGTTGCTTTTGCTTTAGCTGGCCGCATTAGAAAATACAGCAGCTTTGGCGCATAATATTGACATGGATAAAGATACTATCGAACGTTTACGCAAGCGCACATCCCAACATTTTTTAGACAGTATTGCGGTGAAGCAAGAAGCCGAAAAAGTTCTTCCTGAGTCAGTGGCTCGCGGAATACTAGCAATGGTTGAATGTTTGCGGGCCGGCGGCAAAGTGATGGCATGTGGCAATGGCGGTTCTGCGGCGGATGCTCAGCACTTTGCGGCAGAGCTAATTGGTCGATTTGAGCGCGAGCGCGAGGAATTGGCTGCGATTGCTCTTACCACAGATACCTCAATTCTTACCGCTATTGGAAACGATTACAGCTACGATGAAATTTTTAGTAAGCAAGTGCGCGGCCTTGGGAAAAAAGGAGATATTCTTTTAGGAATTTCTACATCTGGCAACTCTAAGAATGTAGTCAAGGCAATAGAGGCCGCAAAAAAGATGGGCATTAAAATTATTGCATTTACTGGTAATGATGGTGGAAAGATTGCGACCTTATTGGATAAAGATGACATTCATCTTTGCGCACCCTCCACTCGCACTGCCCGTATTCAAGAAACCCATTTGGTTTTACTTCACGCCTTATGCGATGGGGTTGATCACGTGCTGTACGACTAAACATCTTTATAAAGAAAATATCCAATGCGAATTCATTCTCTAGGTAAGTTAGCAATAGTTGCGTTAGCTGTAATGCAACTCTCATCTTGCGCGGTAGTAGCTGTTGGTGGTGTCGCTACTGGCGCAGCCATTATGGCGGATCGTCGTACACCTGGAGTACAAGCAATCGATAAGGGAATTGAGTTGGAGGCTAGTAATGCGCTGGCCAAAAAATTTGGTGATAACGCACATATCAACGTAACTTCATTCAATCAAAAAGTATTGCTCACCGGCGAAGTAAAGGATACCGATATTAAAGGCGAGGCAGGAGCATATGTAAAGGCAATGAAGAATGCGCGCTCAATATTTAACGAATTGATTATTGGCCCTAACAGCAGCTACACATCTCGGGCAAACGATTCTTATTTAGAATCGAAGATCAAAACACAAATGATTTTTACTGATAAGTTGCCATCGAATTCAATGGCCATTGTTGCTGAAGGTAGCAGTATTTATTTGATGGGTATCTTGACACAAAGCGAAGCTGATCTTGCGAAGAAAATCGCAAGCAATACTAGTGGCGTCAAAGATGTGTATGTTTACTTTGACATCATTTCCGATGCCGAGAAAGCGCGCCTTGAAAAGCAAGGCAAAGCTGATGAATCGCAGCCAACTAGCCCTCCAAAAAACTAATTATTTTTTAGAGAAGACTGTTAGTGATGGCTATGCATGGGGTAGTAAAAACAGTATTTTTATTTGCTCTGCTTGCATTGCGTCTTCCATGTGCGCTAGCAAGTAGCGAAGATCAAAAAGCCATTGCCGTTGCAAAACAAAATGCGTGCTTGGGTTGTCATGCAAGTAATAAAAAAATTGTTGGGCCTAGTTTTCAATCCGTCGCGCAGAAATATAAAAAAGATAGCAACGCGCAAAGTTTTTTGAAAGATAAAATCGCTAAAGGTGGGGCGGGCTCTTGGGGAGTTGTACCAATGCCTGCAAATGCGAAGTTAAACGATGCAGATTTATCTCTCTTGACTAGCTGGATCTTACGTGGCGCGCCAAACGAAAATTAAGGGGCTAAGCCTGGCCTGCCCAGAAACCACCACCAAGCTTGATTTGAGCGCTTTAAATTTTCTTTAAGCGCGTAGTCCATATCAGCCCATTGTTCTTTGGCTGCTTCTTCCACAATAGTTCCAGGATTTGCCGGCAGAAGCTTGAGATAAGCATCGGCATCACCATAGGCATATTCAACAGACATTCCAGCCTTTTGCGCCAAATGCATCATCGCCTTATTGTTCGCCAAGCAGTGAACAAACAGGGTTTGGATGTTGGTATTGCGGGAATGAACTGCAGAACGTTGCAATAACGCTGTGCCAATGCCCTGCGAACGCCCTTCTGGCAATACGGAAACGCCAAATTCAGCGGCATGGGCTTTGCCCTTCACTTCAGGTAAATACGCCAGATGCGCCATGCCAATCAGCTTTAAATTCAAATCAAAGACCCCAAAGATCGCATCCCTATTGAAGTCTAGGCGTTCTACATAATGATGAATAACCTCGTCAGGGGTCTGGGTACCAAATCGGAGGCGACGGTCATCCTCTCCAAGCTGCAACAGATGTTGAAGGATTTCTTCTCTATGTCCAGCATGCAGCTCTCTTACGGGGACTGCTTGCCCAGCCGTATAAGGGCTTCTAGGTAAGTGACCATTTGCTAATTGATTATTCATCCCACCATAGTAGCAGGATTATGGGGAAATTTCAGGGTTTTCCCTAATGCGTAGCAAATATGCAAAAAAAGCATCAAAAATGCAGCTTCTTAGGGTCTACCCGAGCTCAAAATTGCTCAAAAACTAAAGAATTTGAAAAAAAGTTCATTTTTTTTGAAAAATACATCCCATTGATTTCATTGCTTTTATTTTTAGAATCAGGGAAAACCACCACCTTTTTAAGAAAAAGACTACGAAAGGTGTTGACGACCCCTCACAAGGGTGCTATAGTCTCACCTCTCTGCTGAATGTTATTTGAAATACAAAACAAGTCAGCCCTCTTTAAAAATTAGTCAACCGATAATTGTGGGTACTAAGTGAAAGCATCAAGTCCTTCGGGACAGATGTAAATAAATAGTACTCATAGACAGTAAAAAGATTTGGTTTTATTACCAAGTCAATTTCTTGAATGAGTGCGACGATCCGCAAGGATCACAGGAATTGAACTGAAGAGTTTGATCCTGGCTCAGATTGAACGCTGGCGGCATGCCTTACACATGCAAGTCGAACGGCAGCACGGGTGCTTGCACCTGGTGGCGAGTGGCGAACGGGTGAGTAATACATCGGAACGTACCTTATCGTGGGGGATAACGCAGCGAAAGCTGTGCTAATACCGCATACGCCCTGAGGGGGAAAGCGGGGGATCGAAAGACCTCGCGCGATTAGAGCGGCCGATGCCTGATTAGCTTGTTGGTGGGGTAAAAGCCCACCAAGGCGACGATCAGTAGCTGGTCTGAGAGGACGATCAGCCACACTGGGACTGAGACACGGCCCAGACTCCTACGGGAGGCAGCAGTGGGGAATTTTGGACAATGGGGGAAACCCTGATCCAGCAATGCCGCGTGAGTGAAGAAGGCCTTCGGGTTGTAAAGCTCTTTTGTCAGGGAAGAAACACCGGCTCTAACACAGTCCGGGAATGACGGTACCTGAAGAATAAGCACCGGCTAACTACGTGCCAGCAGCCGCGGTAATACGTAGGGTGCAAGCGTTAATCGGAATTACTGGGCGTAAAGCGTGCGCAGGCGGTTATACAAGACAGGCGTGAAATCCCCGGGCTTAACCTGGGAATGGCGCCTGTGACTGTATAGCTAGAGTGTGTCAGAGGGGGGTAGAATTCCACGTGTAGCAGTGAAATGC
>CAIMPQ010000032.1 GCA_903843315.1 uncultured beta proteobacterium | reverse complement strand
GGAAACAGAACCTGCTACTTTGGCTCCCGCTTTTTCCAATAGATCTTTGGCTTCATCACGCGTCAGGGATGGGAATGTGCCCGTAAGAACGAAGGTTTTCCCCACTACTGCTGCGCTAATGCTCTTTTCCTCTACTGCAAGCTGCATGCCAGAAGCCAGCAACTGCTCAATGACTTCTCGGTTATGTGCCTCTTCCATGAAGCTGGTAATCGAATCTGCCACAACGGGGCCGACATCTTTTACTGTCAACAGATCCTCTTGGCTAGCATCCATCAGGGCTTGCATAGATCGATAGTGGTTTGCCAGATCCTTCGCAGTGGTCTCGCCCACATGGCGTATACCGAGGGCAAAGATAAATCTGGCAAGCGTGGTATTCCGCGATGCATTAATCGCTTGAATGAGGTTATCCGCTGACTTATCACCCATACGCTCTAAGTTAGCTAGCGCAGTAAACCCCAGCCGGTACAGATCTGCAGGGGTTCTCACCAGATTTTGATCCACCAATTGATCGACAATCTTCTCACCCAGACCCTCAATATCCAGAGCCCTTCTGTGGGCAAAGTGAATTAATGCTTGTTTACGCTGGGCACCACAAAATAAACCCCCACTGCAACGCGCCACCGCTTCATCTGCAAGGCGTTCAATATGAGAATCGCATACCGGACAGCGAATCGGCATCACAAATTCTTTTGCATCTTTTGGGCGACGATCTTTAATCACAGAAACAACTTCAGGGATTACGTCACCTGCTCGTCGAACTGAAACAGTATCCCCAATACGGACATCTTTACGCTTTACTTCATCTTCATTGTGCAATGTAGCATTGGTCACTGTTACGCCACCGACTTCTACTGGAGAAAGTCTAGCCACTGGAGTAATCGCACCCGTGCGTCCCACTTGAACATCAATACCTAAAACAGTCGTGAGCGCTTCTTGCGCCGGATATTTGTGAGCCAATGCAAATCTGGGGGCTCTAGATACGAAACCTAACTTAGCTTGCTCTGCAAATGAATTGACCTTGTAGACAACGCCATCAATATCGTATGGCAAGGAATCCCGCTTAGCGCCGATCTCGTTATAAAACGCCAGGATCTCTTTGACTGAATAAAGAACCTTGCGCTCAGAACAGACTGGCAATCCCAGTTCTACATAAGCATTAAGCAGTTCTTCATGTGTTTTTGGTAACCAAGATTGAGGCTCTAATGCACCTAAACCATAAGCAAAAAAGGAAAGTGGTCGCTTAGCAGTTATTTTGGAGTCTAGCTGACGTAGGCTACCGGCCGCTGCATTGCGTGGATTAGCAAACTCTTTTTCTCCAAGGGCGGCCGCTTGTTGATTCATTTTCTGGAAGTCTTTGAGGTACATCAATACCTCACCACGAACTTCCAATACTTTGGGAATATTCTTGCCAGTCAACTTGAGTGGGATCGCGCGAATGGTTTTAATATTCGCTGTAACATCCTCGCCACTTGCCCCATCACCCCTGGTTGCTGCCGTTACCAAGGAACCGTTTTCATAACGAAGAGAAATAGCCAAACCATCGAATTTCAGCTCACCTGCATATGCAACGTGGTCCACATGCAGTCCCTCGCGACAGCGACGATCGAATGCAACGAGCTCAGCTTCTTCAAAAGCATTATTGAGAGAGAGCATCGGCACCTCATGGGTTACCGAATCAAATTCTTTTAGTGCAGTACCACCAACCCTTTGCGACAGGGACTCTGAGGTAATCCATTCAGGATGAGCAGCCTCAATATCCAATAGCTCACGATACAGGCGATCATATTCAATATCAGGCAATAAGGGGTTATCAAGGACATAGTAGGCATGCTCTAAGCGAGCCAATTCTGCCTGCAAGAAAGCGTAACGATCCGCTGAATTTGTCGGACTATGAGACGACAAAGTGATTTCCTAGCTAAATAGTCTGCTAGCTGTAGAAGATCCAGCAGGAACGCCAGACTTCTCAAGATTGGCATAGAGAACATCAAGGTGCTGACGAATACTAATGACGGCAGCTTCACTCAAGTTAATCCCATTGTCATCCACTAAGCGACCATGTGCTGCTTGAGCAATTTCAACACCTTCACCCAGCATTCTTTCGAAAGCGCGTTCCTCCTGAGCAACCAAAGGAACTTCAAGTAATAAGGTAAATTGCTTCACTGGTTTATTAGGATCTAGTTCAGCACTATTAAAAATAAGTACGCCATTGCTATAGAACTCGTATTGCCGGCCATTGCGCCCCAACTTGAAACCACGCTGGCGCATCAGGGCATCGAAATTCCCCCAAGGACATGGTTCGTCAAATAGAACATTAATGCTTAGCTGAATATCACTATCGGCTGCCATGACATCTAACTCTTTAGCGCTTTCCAACATCGTATTGACGCTTGGCATATCAATTTGGGCGCCCAAGGTTTCAGCAAGGGCTTGCGCACGCGAACAAAAGTCGGATAACTCTAGAACACCTATAGGTCCACGACGGCTAGCCAACTGAATAGCCAATTGCAACTCTGAGTAGGCCGAATCAACCTTTAACTCTTCCCAATCTTCAGCCGCATCAATATCCGCGTTTAAACCTTCACACATCCATCTAGCGGTTGATTGCACCTGGGAGTCGTTCCAATCACTCATTTCTTCCAGAATTTCTGCTCCAGAAATGCCCTGATCAAAGCGCAAAGTGATCACGCAATCGATACGAGGATCAATGACAAACTTTTCCTGGGGTGAATAGGCTGATGGAAGATCTCCAAAACTCGGTTCGGAACGATCAGCACTTTCTGGGTCAGTAAAGCCTTGAGTAAAACTGGGTTCACGCCCAAAGCGATCATCAGCAAACTGTCCTTGCTCTCTAGCTTTACGGCGCGCACGTGCGTATTTGAAATTCAGTACAGCAACTAATATTAAAATGAGCAACCCAATTGCGGCTAAAGCGAACTGCAAATCAGACAAACCCAACATCGTCATGATTTGTTCTACGTACACTTAAGCGGCCTCCACCATCGACACAGCCGAAGAGATATCCACCGCAACAATTCGCGATACACCCTGCTCCTGCATCGTGACACCAATCAGTTGATGGGCAATTTCCATAGTGATCTTGTTATGTGAGATAAATACAAACTGTGTCTTATCTGACATTTTGGCAACCATCTTGGAATAGCGCAAGGTATTTGCATCATCCAATGGCGCATCAACCTCATCAAGCAAGCAGAACGGCGCAGGATTGAGCAAGAAGAGTGAGAACACTAAGGCAATCGCAGTTAAGGCCTTTTCGCCGCCTGAGAGGAGATAAATAGAACTATTTTTCTTACCTGGAGGCTGAGCCATGACCTGAACGCCTGCATCCAAAATCTCTTCGCCTGTCATTACCAGCTCAGCATGACCACCGCCAAATAATTCGGGGAATAATTTTCCGAAGTGCAAGTTCACCTGATCGAAGGTGCCTTGTAATAAATCGCGCGTTTCCGCATCAATCTTCGCAATTGCATCAGTTAATGTCTGCATTGCCTCATTCAAGTCAGCCGATTGCGCATCCAAGAACTGTTTGCGCTCACGTGAGCTGGATAGTTCATCAAGCGCAGCCATATTCACTGGGCCTAAAGATTGAATTTCTGCATTTAATTGAGTAACTTCACTCTGCAAAGCGCCAACCTTCAGTTCGGTACTGAAATTTGCCTCTAAAGCACTCAAATCAGCTTCTGCATCTGCTAGCAAAGTAGCAAATTGCTCGAAGTTCAAACGGGCAGCCTGTTCACGTAACTGTAAGTCAACCACTTTGTCACGCATAGGTTGCAAACTACGCTCCACTTGCATACGAGCCTCGTCAGCTTCACGCAATTGATGCAATAAAGCATCTTGTTCAGTACGCGCATTTGCCAGGGCAGCCTCACGAGCGCTGCGCGCTAGCAATAAGCCCTGCAATTTATCTTGCGCTTCTTCATCACTTAAAGTCTCTAATTCTTTAATGGCTGCATCATGCTTATCCTGAATTTCCATGATCTGAGTACGTGCTGTACTTTGATCACGCTGCAAATCAGCAATACGCTGTTGCAATGAACGGGTAGCAAATGCTGCTTCTTGCGCAGCCATCTCTGCAGTACGAAGAGCGTCACGTAAACGATCACGCTCTTGAGCAGCAACCTCTAACTTTTCTTGGGAAACCTGTAAGGCCGCTTGTAGGCCTTGTTTAGATTCTTCAGACTGCAACAGTTCTGCGGCGGACTGCTCTTGATTTAAGCTGGCTTGCTCCATTTGCTGACGCAGTTCACTTAATTCACCCTGAATCTGTGCGGCACGCTGACTGTATTGCTCTTCAGCCTGAGTCAACTGCATTCTTTCAACTTCAAATCCATGTGCTTCTTGCACTGCATGCTCCGCATTTTGGCGAGCCTGCTCTGCAGCCTGGTGCGCCGCTTGATAATTTGCTACACATTGGTCCAGTTCACTCTTGAGTTCACTTTGCATGAGTTGCTGTGCACGGAGTTGCTTCTCCAGACTTTCCATCTCTTGAGCGCGTGCCAACATTCCTGCTTGCTCTGAATCGGCCGCATAAAGCTGCACACCAACACGACTGACTAAATGGCCTTGTTGCGTAACAAAGGCGCCACCAGCCGGTAATTTTTCACGACGATGTAATGCATCTTCAAGACTGCTAGCGATATAGATATTGTCTAACCATTCTTGTAAGACTGAAGTTAGTCTTGGAGCGCCTGCACTCTGCACGCGACTCAACAATGGAGTGAAGTCCGCTGGGGCTGAGGTATGTGCCGGAGTGATGTCATCAGTTAGCAAAATGGCTAAACGGCTTGGAGGAGCATCATTTGCTAAAGCCAATGTTTCTTGTACGCTCTTTGCGCTTACTGCAGCTAAACGCTCACGCAATACTGACTCCAAAGCAGTTTCCCAACCGCTCTCTACCTTTAGTTCTTGCCAAAGGCGCTTACTCTCTTTAAGGCCTTTGCTCTCTAACCATGGACCAATCTTGCCTTGGGCTTGGACACTAGCTTGCAATGCAGTCAGGGCTGTTAACTTCGCCTCGGTCTGAGCGAGATCTTGGTTCGCAGCCTGAATCTTTTGTTGTGCTGCATTGCGAGCCTCATCAGCGGCTGGAACACGCTGTTGCGTTTCAGCAGCGCGTTGCTTCACTTCGTCAACCTTACGCTGAGCCATCACTTGACGATCAATCGCCATTTTCAATGCTTCCGCATCTGGCCTACGCATTCCCTCTAACTCACTTGTTAAACGTGTCTCACGGCCTTTTAACTCATCTGATTGTGCAGACATTGCCCGCATACGCTCGCCCAAACTGGCTAAACGTTGCTCAATAGCTGCAAGACTTTCACGAGCAAGATTGAGTTCACGAGATGAAGTTTGATATACCTCTTCACGACTTGGCATTTGCTCTTGCAAGCCACTTAAATCCGCCAATAATGTTTGCTCTTTTTCAGCTGCTAATGCAAGTTCATGCTCAGTAGTGCGTTGCGCTTGTGCTGCGTCTGTTTCTTGCACAGTCCAACGCTGTAACTGCGCTTGTAAATCTTGTGTTTGTTGCTGCAAACGTTGGCGTGCTTCTTGCACATAATGAATCTGTGACTCAACTTGACTAACGTCAGAGTTGGTTTGATACAAATCACCCTGCGCTTGAGAAACTCTATCCTGTAGGGCGTACTGTTGGGTACGCATGGTTTCGAGTTCGGCTTCCGCATGACGTAATTTGGCTGTTTGCTCTTCTAAGCTCACCTGAGTATCACGAATCCCGTTCGCATGACGCTCTTGCTCTTTACCGGCTTCAGTTTGACGCACAAACCAGAGCAACTGTTGTTGCGATTTCATTTGCGTAGAGAGCTCTGCATGACGCTCTGCTACGGTTGCTTGTTTTTCTAAGCGGGTTAACTGTTGATCGAGTTCACGTAAGATGTCTTCAACACGAGTTAAGTTTTCGACAGTGTCCTCAAGGCGTGAAGCTGTTTCTTTACGACGCTCTTTGTATTTTGAAACACCAGCTGCTTCTTCCAAGAACACACGCAATTCTTCTGGCTTAGCTTCTAAGATGCGATTGATCGTGCCCTGTCCAATAATGGCGTAACCTCTTGGACCCATACCAGTGCCCAAGAAAATATCTTGAATATCTTTACGGCGCACTACTTGGTTATTGACGTAATAACTCGAGTTACCGTCACGTGTCAAAACACGTTTCACACCCAATTCAGTAAAAGCACTCCATTGACCTTGTGCACGTCCATCTGAATTATCAAAAATGAGTTCTACGCTGGCACGTCCTGAAGGCTTACGTAAGCCCGAACCATTAAAAATGACGTCTTGCATGGATTCACCACGCAACTCGCTAGCGCGGGATTCACCTAAGACCCAACGTACGGCGTCAATGATGTTTGACTTTCCGCATCCATTAGGGCCCACAACTCCAATTAATTGGCCAGGTAGTTCAAAATGGGTTGGGTCAACGAAAGACTTAAAGCCGGAAAGTTTGATGGATTTCAGTTGCACGGCGTACTTTGCAGGGAAAAAAGAGGTTCAAATAAAGGATAGAAAAATTTACAGCTAAAGTGGGAAGATGATAGCAAGCTTGGGGGGCTTAGACGCGATTTTCCCCCATCTATATAATGATAAATCTACCTTCAGGGACAAAATCCCTTAACAATCTGATAGTTAACTAAAAAGCATGAGCCAATCACCACAAAACATCATTGAACAAGCCTGGGAAAACCGTGCAAACCTCTCCCCAGATAGCGCACCAGGGGACGTCCGTAATGCTGTAAACGCCGTCTTGGAAGGCCTGAACGCAGGCACCATTCGTGTGGCTGAACGCCGCAGCGTTGGTCAGTGGGAGGTAAATCAATGGGTTAAGAAGGCTGTTCTGCTCTCTTTCCGCCTTGAAGACAACATTCCCATGGGCGCTGGTGGATATACCCAGTTCTACGATAAGGTTCCTAGTAAGTTCCAAAATTACACCGCAGCGGATTTTGCTGCTGGCGGTTTTCGGGTAGTACCCCCTGCCGTAGCTCGCCGCGGGTCATTTATTGGCAAAAATGCCGTTCTCATGCCCTCTTACGTCAATATTGGCGCTTATGTAGGTGAAGGCACGATGGTAGACACTTGGGCAACAGTAGGCTCATGCGCCCAAATCGGTAAAAACGTGCATCTTTCTGGTGGCGTGGGTATTGGTGGCGTTTTGGAGCCAATTCAAGCTGGACCAGTCATCATCGAAGACAACTGCTTTATTGGAGCTCGCTCTGAAGTGGTGGAGGGCGTAGTGATTGAAGAGAACGCTGTTCTCTCCATGGGCGTCTATATCGGCCAAAGCACTAAAATTTATGACCGTGAAACCGGTGAAGTGCATTACGGCCGTGTGCCAGCAGGTTCAGTGGTTGTTCCTGGCTCACTTCCTTCTGCGTGTGGCAAATACAGTCTGTATGCCGCAATCATCGTGAAGAAAGTGGATGCGCAAACCAGAGCAAAAACCGCTATTAACGAATTACTTCGCGACTAAATAAAGAATCCATCATCCATGAGCGCCACGCTTGAGCTTACTGAAGCTCTCATCGCCTGCCATTCAGTAACCCCAGCCGATGGTGGTTGCCAAGAGTTAATTACGAAACGACTGCAAGCGATCGGTTTTCACACTGAGAGCGTAGTAAGTGGGCCTGAAAATTTTCAGGTAACGAACTTATGGGCAATCAAAAAGGGGAAGTCTGGCGATCAAGGCAAAGTCTTGATGTTTGCTGGACATACCGATGTTGTGCCAACCGGTCCGCTAGAAAAATGGGATAGCAATCCTTTTACACCTACCATCCGCGATGGCATGCTCTATGGTCGTGGCGCTGCAGATATGAAAACCTCTCTAGCTGGTTTTGTAGTGGCTACAGAAGAATTCATTATTCAACACCCAAATCATAAAGGCTCTATTGCCTTTCTCATTACTAGCGATGAGGAGGGTCCCGCTAAAGATGGCACCGTCATCATGTGTGAGCGTTTGCTAAAACAGGGTCAGCGTTTGGACTACTGCGTGATTGGTGAACCAACCTCTGTAGATCGACTTGGCGACATGATCAAAAATGGTCGTCGTGGATCTCTGTCTGGCAAGTTGAAGATTAAAGGGATTCAAGCGCATATTGCTTACCCACATTTAGGCAAAAATCCGATTCACCTTACTGCACCTGCGATTTCTGCTTTAGTAGAGACCGAGTGGGACAAAGGGAATCAATACTTTCAACCTACCAGCTTTCAGATATCCAATATTCATTCAGGAACTGGGGCGAACAACATCATTCCTGGTGAATTAACCATTGAATTCAACTTCCGCTTCTCCACTGAAAGTAAGCCAGAGCAACTTCGTGAGCGTGTTGAAAAAATTCTCAAAGATGCTGGACTGGATTTTGAAATCGATTGGCACTTAGGTGGCAGCCCTTTTATAACTGGTGACGGTGAGTTAGCGGGTGCATTGCGAAAAGCCATCAAAGCAGAAACCCAGCTTGAAGCTGAGCTCTCAACTACTGGTGGCACCAGCGATGGCCGTTTTATCTCTAAGATTTGCAAAGAGGTTGTAGAGTTTGGCCCCTTAAATGCAACAAGTCACAAAATTAATGAATGTGTCATCATCGATAATGTAGAGCCCCTCAAAAATATTTATCGCAAAACGCTTGAGCATCTTGTGGCTTGAAGCTGAAATGCCTTTTTTCAATTAACTACACTCCATCATGGACCCTGAGCCTCAGCAATCTCTTACAGTGAATCAGTGCATTGATCAAATTGCACAAAAACTAGAGGCTGCAACATTGCACTATGGCCATGGCGCCATCGACGCGCATAGCGAAGCGTTATGGATCGTTAGCAAGCAATTGAACCTCAGCCCCACAGAGGCTTTAGATCACTTAGAAGTATCTTTGACAAGTGAACAGCTGCTTACAGCTCTAGCCGTAGCAGACGAAAGAATTTCCACGCGCAAACCGCTTGCTTACATCTTGGGTGAAGCCTGGTTAATGGGGGTGCCTTTTTTCTGTAGCGAGCAAAGTATTGTTCCGCGCTCTTGGATAGCAGAGTTAATAGTGGATGGCTCATTAGAGCCTTGGTTGCCTGCTGACGGTAAAGCGCTTGATCTGTGTACTGGTAACGGCTCATTAGCGATTTTATTGGCCCTGTCCTGCCCTGATATTCATGTGAGCGCTTGTGATATTAGTATGCCCGCCCTATCAGTAGCAGCACGCAATGTAGACCGTCATGGATTGAATTCGCAAGTAGAGCTATTGAGCGGTGATTTGTGGAATGCATTACCCGAACCCAATGAAGAGAATCTGTTTGATCTCATTATTTGCAACCCCCCTTATGTGAATGCAAATTCAATGAATACGCTTCCAGCCGAATATCACGCTGAGCCAGCTTTAGCTTTAGCAGGTGGCGATGATGGCATGGATCTCATTCGACGCATTATTGCTTTAGCACCCGATTACCTATCTGAGCGAGGCGCCATTCTGATTGAGATTGGTAATGAGTATGAGAACTTCAAAAGGGCTTTCCCACAAATCCCAGCCATTTGGATGGAAGTGTCTGCAGGCGAAGAACAAGTATTACTGATTCAGGCAGAAGATCTGCATTAAATGCCTTGCCTAGCAATTAACCTAATTCTGCTGCCGCTGCAATCGCCTGGTCTATTCTCTCAACTGGAATGAGCTTTAGCCCCGGGATTTTTGTCTTAGGCATATTGGCTTTTGGAATGATGGCGACAGTGAAACCGAGTTTTGCTGCTTCTTTTAAACGCTCTTGACCTCGCGGACAAGGACGAATCTCCCCAGCCAAACCCACTTCGCCAAACACGATCAGTTCTTTAGGTAACGCACGATTCCGAATTGAGGATTGGATGGCTAGAAGAACTGCTAAGTCAGCAGCTGGCTCCGAGATTTTGACACCCCCTACCGCATTTAAGAAGACATCTTGATCAAAGCAAGCGATTCCTGCATGACGGTGCAACACAGCTAAGAGCATTGCTAAACGCGCCTGTTCGAGACCAACAGCTAAGCGACGGGGGTTTGGTACATGCGCGGTATCCACCAGTGCCTGTATTTCCACTAGAAGTGGCCTGCTACCTTCTTGCGTAACCAACACACAAGCGCCTGGGACCATCTGCTCATGTTGTGACAAGAAAATCGCCGAAGGATTAGTAACTCCACGTAGACCCTTTTCAGTCATCGCAAAGACACCCAGCTCATTGACTGCGCCAAAGCGATTCTTAATCGAGCGAACTAGGCGGAATGAAGAATGGGTATCACCTTCAAAATATAAGACGGTATCCACAATATGTTCTAGAACTCGAGGACCCGCTAAATGACCATCTTTAGTGACGTGCCCAACCATCAATACACAGATGCCGCTAGATTTTGCCGCTCTTGTGAGTTGAGCGGCACACTCTCGTACTTGCGCTACAGAACCTGGAGCAGAGCTCAATACCTCTGAATACAAGGTCTGAATCGAGTCCACCACCAAGACTTGGGGCTTCACGGTATCCATAATTGAAATCAGCTTCTCCAGCTGAATCTCCGCCAAGACTTCCAGTTGGGGTGCATCAAGCGCAATGCGTTTTGCACGTAAGGCAATTTGTGCAGCAGATTCTTCTCCGCTGCTATACAGCACGTTCATACCCGCAGCACTCATCTCCGCACAAGCTTGCAGCAGTAAGGTAGATTTACCAATACCAGGGTCGCCACCTAAAAGCACTACACCACCGGGCACCAAGCCACCACCTAATACGCGATCAAACTCCTCTACCCCAGTACTAAATCTGGGTAAGTCCTCAGCAGTAATTGCAGAAAGCTTTTGCCTTGGTAGCGATTGAGCCAAGCCTTGGAAACGAGAATTCGAACTCACTTCAGGCAAACCCTCTTCCAGGGTATTCCAGGCCTGACAGGATGGGCACTGACCCTGCCATTTAGCAGAAGTTCCGCCGCATGACTGACAGATATAAATCGTTTTGACTTTAGCCAAGTGTGTGCCTAATAATTAAATGAGTAAATAAAAAATATTGAGTAGAAATCAATCTAGCTGTGTGCCAGCTTTATTTTCTTGAGCACGCTTAGGTGCATCCTTACGGCGTTGCTCTAAATCCGCAGCCCTTTGAGCTGCATCTTTTTGCTTCTCAGTAAACTCACGTTGATTATCAGCGCGTTCAGCCGCTTTCTCTGGAGAAGCACGCTCAGCAGCACGTTTCTGATCATCTTGGTCTTTGATGTTTTTACGTAATTTACGCTGCACTTCATGCAATGCGGTCTCTTGCTGAGTAATAGGATCAATCTCTTTGCGATATTGGGCTCTGGCACTACTGATGCAATAGTTGACCCAGTAATTTTTGTAGCACTCTGATGATGCTTTTCCCCAACGATATTTTGCCCAGTCTCGTTGCGTCTCTAGCTCCTGCTCAATCTTATCCAACTGCTCAAGCTCAGCCTCTTCCGCAGGGGTCGCCAAGACCAAGCCACTTAAAGAACAGGCTACCAAAAAGATTCCAAAGAATATTTTTGAGCGCATGAGTACTATCCTCAAATTTCCACCTTCGCGCCCAATTCAACCAAACGATTCGCAGGAATTTTAAAGAAGTCTGATTGACGTCCAGCATTTTGATACATCCAGCAAAAGAGTCGCTCGCGCCACAGAGCCATTCCTGGTATTGGAGAAGGAACGATGGTATCGCGCGAGAGGAAGAAAGAGGTATTCATCATGTCAAACTTCATATCGAAGTGAGTTTCAATTAAATGAATAATTGAGCCCATATCTGGCGTTTCTTTAAAGCCATAAATCGCACGCACTACAAATATATTTCCACCCAAGTCTTTTAAAGTGAGTCGCTCACTGTCATTAACATACGGCACATCCCAAATACTTACCTTCAAAAAGAAGACTCTCTCATGAAGAACATGATTATGTTTGAGGTTATGTAAGAAGGATACCGGCAGGTAATCAACGTGTGCTGTCAAGAAAACTGCAGTGCCTTCAACACGATGCGGCGGGTGCTGCAATAGGGATTCGATAAAACTGCCCAACTTAATACCCTCTTCAACTGCGCGTTTACGTAGAATTTGACGACCCCGATACCAAGTGATCAAACAGGTAAAGCAAAATAGTCCCAACGCTAGTGGATACCAACCGCCATCCTTAAGCTTAATCAGATTTGCGGACCAGAAAGCGAAATCCACTATAAAGAAAGAGGCAGTGATAAAGGCCACAACAAAAAAATTCATCTTCCATTCACGGAACATCACCACCGCCAATAAAATAGTGGTGATGAGCATGGTTGACGTTACAGAAATACCATATGCTGCCGCTAAATTAACGGACTCTCTAAACTCAATGATGGTAACCACCACCATAAATAATAAAGCCCAATTCACAATTGGAATATAAATTTGTCCCTGCTCAGAATCAGAGGTATGCAAAATATTCATCCGTGGCATAAAACCCAACAAAATCGCTTGACTCACCAATGAATAAGCTCCGGAGATAACCGCCTGCGATGCAATCACTGTTGCAGCTGTAGCTAATCCAACTACAGGCCAAAGAGCCCACTCAGGAACCATCAGATAAAAAGGATTAGTAATGGCTTCCGGGTTAGAGAGAACCAATGCACCTTGACCTAAATAATTAATCAACAGACTTGGTAAGACTACGATTAGCCAAGCGTATCTCACCGGTGATCGCCCAAAGTGACCCATGTCTAAATAAAGTGCCTCAACACCCGTAACCACCAGAACAACTGCGCCCATCACAATGTAAGCGGTAGTTGGGTGCAGTGCTACAAAATCAATTGCATACATGGGGTTAATAGCAGCAATGATTTGTGGGGCATCCCCGATATTCCAAGCGCCCAAAGCTGCCAACGTAAAAAACCACGCAAGAGTAATTGGTCCAAATAATTTACCGACTGCAGCTGTTCCATATTTCTGAATCAGAAATAGGGCAACCAAAATAATGAGTGAAATTGGGATAATGAACTTATGCAAACCAGGAGTTGCAATCTCAATACCTTCTACTGCAGATAAAACAGAGATGGCAGGGGTAATCACTGACTCACCCAAAAGCATACAAGCGCCGAGCATACCCATAATCATGAAGAAAAAATATCCTTTTGACTTGCTATCAAAAGAGCGTAAAGCTAAGGCCATGAGCGAAAGGACTCCGCCCTCACCTTTATTGTCTGCACGCATCACAAACAAAACATACTTCACTGTTACAACCAAAATCAAAGCCCAGATCATCATTGAGATAACGCCAAAAAGCGCTTCTTGGGAATAGGCAATACCGTGATGGGGATCAAAACACTCTTTAAGGGCGTAAAGTGGGCTGGTACCAATGTCGCCAAAAACCACGCCAATTGCCGCAAGCATCATTACACCGAGACTTTTTTTATGCTCGCCCTCTGGTCCACTGACCTCCACTGGATTTAACAGTGATGAACTAGAAAACTCTGGATTACTAATAGACATCTCATAACCTTAGCGTGTTGTTGCGTGGCAATATGTTACTCCTTATGGGGGCTCTTTAAATTCAGAATTTCCCCCAAAAAGCCGCTTGTTTAAGCGTCATTTACAGGAAAACCTCGACAGAGACCCCTAAAAAATGGTAGAATTTCAGCTTCAGACGCGGGGTGGAGCAGTCTGGCAGCTCGTCGGGCTCATAACCCGAAGGTCGTAGGTTCAAATCCTGCCCCCGCAACCAGTAATTCAGTACTAAGCCCTTAAT
>CAIMPQ010000031.1 GCA_903843315.1 uncultured beta proteobacterium | reverse complement strand
TTTAATGAGTGATTCGACAGCGGGTTGAAAAGAAAGTTCTGGAGTTTCAACTGGCTCACCTAAGATGTGAGTCCAATAAATGAGTTTGAGTTCGCCAGTTTGGGTTTCCACTAGAGCGCTAAGGCTTTCAACCCAGTCACCGTCATTGCAATAGATCAGCCCATCTATTTCCCGAATTTCTGCTTTATGTATATGGCCACACACAACACCATCACAACCCCGCAAGCGAGCTTCCCTCGCCATGATGTGTTCGAAATCCGCAATGTAACTGACTGCATTTTTCACTTGATGCTTTAGATATTGCGAGAGTGACCAATATTGCAACCCCATCTTGACGCGCAACATATTGAAATAGCGGTTGATATAGAGAATGAAGGAGTAGAGCGTGTCACCAACATAGGCGAGCCACTTGGCATACTGCATCACGCCGTCAAATAGATCGCCATGGGTTACCCATAACTTTCTACCATCTAGGGTAGTGTGAATACATTCTTCAACAACCTTGACGTCGCCAAATGAAAGCCCAAAAAACTGTCTGGCGCTTTCATCATGATTGCCGGGAACGTAGATGACCTCAGCACCTTTACGTGCTTTACGTAAGAGTTTTTGCACCACATCGTTGTGAGCTTGAGGCCAGTAGAACGATTTTTTTAGTCTCCAGCCATCAATAATGTCGCCAACGAGGTAAAACTGATCGGCTTCATTATGTTTCAGAAAATCGAGGAGGTAGTTTGCCTGACACCCTGATGTTCCTAGGTGTACGTCTGAAATCCAGATGGCTCTGTAATGCATCATGAAACCGTATTAAGCCAAGCAAGTGTGTAAGCATCATGACAGTTCGACGACAGTTTTATGACGATGCCTATATCATTTAAGATATTCGATATATATGGAACTTATGACAGCTAGACCACATCCTGCAGAGGTAAATACACCAACCTGGCTTTACATAGCCCTTTGGTTTTTAGTGGCTGGCCATGTATTCAGGGGCGTTATTACGCTCCTTTTCCTTTTTCCATTCATTAGCTCTGAATCAAAAAAGCAGCATATCCAGAGATGGTCTAAACGCTTGCTGAGAATTTTTGGCATCGAATTGCAAGTGAATAACGCAGAGATTATTTCGTCAGAATCTTTTTTATTAGCCTCCAATCATATTTCTTGGATGGATATTCATGTCATTAATGCATGCAAACCGATTCGCTTTGTAGCCAAGTCTGAGGTAGCAAATTGGCCGATTTTTGGCTGGATGGCAAAACAATTGGGTACGGTTTTTATTCGAAGAGATAGCCCAAGACATGCGCGGCAGGTTGTGGTGGAAATGGCTAAATTACTTAAAACCCAATCTATTTGTATATTTCCAGAAGGCACTTCCACCATTGGTACAAGTGTTCACCCTTTTAAGGCCAATCTATTTGAAGCGGCTGTATTGGCGGAAGTGCCGGTTTATACCTTGGCTTTAGCCTATGTTAATCAAGATTCAGGGCTTCATTCTCAAGTTCCCGCATTTGTCGGCGATATGGGATTAATAGGCTCTATGGCAAGGATGTTAAGAAACCGCAGGATGAGGGCTGTTTTGAACTTTTTCCCGCCCGCTGGAGCTAGTCCTTTGGCCCCTCGGGATAGAAAGTGGCTAGCCCTGCATAGCCAAGAGCAAATAGCCCAATACCTTTTAATGCATTGCAACTAGGCTGGCTGTAATATTAATGTCATATCTATGATCTAAAAATAACAAACGAATACAGCAAATAAAAATGAGTTCAAAACATAAAGAGATGGCCGAGTGGTACAAACGTGCTCAAGAAGAGATTCTGGATAGCATGGATGAAGAACTTGAAATGGAGCTTGACGATGACCGTCTTGTGCCTGATGGTGAGCCTGGCTCGGATGTCCCGCGAAATGTCTATTTTAAAGAGCTATTTAGACTACAAGGTGAGTTGGTAAAACTCCAAGATTGGGTAGTTGCAAATAAAGTCAAAGTAGCAGTGCTATTTGAAGGTCGCGATTCAGCAGGCAAGGGCGGCGCTATTAAGCGAATTTCCCAGCGATTAAATCCGCGTGTATGTAAGGTGGTCGCTTTACCAGCACCAAACGAGCGTGAAAAAACCCAATGGTATTTTCAGCGTTACATTTCTCAGTTACCAGCCGGCGGAGAAATTGCGCTCTTTGATCGTAGTTGGTATAACCGAGCTGGTGTTGAGAAGGTCATGGGATTTTGTACGGATGAGGAATATAACGAATTTCTCAGAACAGTTCCTGATCTAGAGCGAATGATGATTAACTCGGGAATTATCTTAATTAAATATTGGTTCTCGATCTCAGATGATGAGCAGTACAACCGTTTCATGATGCGCATTCATGACCCTTTAAAGCAATGGAAACTGAGTCCTATGGACCTAGAGGCCCGCCGCCTATGGGAAGCCTATACCAAGGCTAAAGAAACCATGCTCGAGCATACTCATATACCTGAAGCCCCATGGTGGGTTGTAGCGGCAAATGATAAGAAAAAGGCGCGCCTGAACTGCATTAGCCATCTTTTGACTCAAATCCCTTATCAAGAGATCTCTCATCCAGAAATTACTCTGCCAGCCCGAGTCCATAACCCTGATTATTTACGTGGCCCGGTACCACCGGAGATGTACGTTCCAGAAATATATTAAAAATTTCAGGACAGTGATAATCTCTTATTATTAATAAGGGGTTTTCATCATGAAGTTACATCCATCGATCACTAATCGAGAGTTCAAGCTGCTAATCAAGCCTCAGGGCCTGGATCGCCTGAGCCGTATTACTGCCTTAAGCGAGCAGATACTCCAATTTTGCAAAAAGAATAAGGTCCAATTCTTTCACCTGGATAATGCCAATACTGGCTTAAGGAATATCTATTTTTACGATACTCCAGGTGAGGATTTTCGCCGCAACGATATAATTTTGCGGGTGAGAGAGTCACGCCAAAATATCTGGGTAGATGATTGGTGTGAAGTCACTCTGAAATGTCGAGCCTCTGATCTTGATGTGTGCGCTAAGTTCAACCCCATACCCAAAAAAGGCGTCAAGTCTAGAGGTAGACTGAAAGAGGAAATCTTGCGAGGCGATGAACTTGGAACAGCGCGAAATTTATACTCTAACAATGCCATTTTGGATGCAGTTCCACTAGACAGTTTATTTGATCGAAATTTGAGCAGCATCACTAAATTTTTTCCAGGTCTTGCCACTTTATCGTTGGATAAAAAATCACCCATCAGAATTGTGGGTGGTAGCACGAATAAGATACTTGAGGCTTGTCTTCCCTTGGGTAACTTGGTCTTTGGTGACGGTGTACAGGCCCATTGTGAAATCGCCATTTGGATGAAAAGCGTTGGGGACCCCATTGTTGGTGAGTTGGCTTTTTCTTATCGCATCACTGATGAAAATCGCTCTCAAGCGAAGGCACACAAACGGGCCAATAAATTTTTCAAGGCCCTTCAGCATGAGTTGGCTGACTGGCTTGAAATCGGTAGCACTAAAACCGCCTTGGTTTATGGAAAGCCTGAATAAATATGGCTGAACTTGCTGTTACTGATCAACCCAATCCTGTCACACTCAAAGATCTATTTGTACAGTTCTTCATTATCGGTGCTGTTAGTTTTGGTGGAGGGATTGTTGCTTATGAGCGGATTCTTTTAGTAGAAAAGCGTAAGTGGCTTACTGCAGATGAGTTCATGGCCTTTTTGGCAATTAGTCAAACGATGCCAGGATTAAATTCTGTTAACTTAGCCGTGCTAGCAGGAGATCTCTTAAGAGGCAAATTAGGCGCGCTCATTGCAGTTTTGGGTTTGATTATTCCGGGATCTATTTTTGTCTTAGCGCTTGGACTGTTGTATTCAGAAAACTCGAACCATCCAATGGCTAACTTCCTATTGATGGGAGTAGCTGCTAGTGCCTGTGGCCTCTTGGCGGCAATTACTTACCGCATTGGCGATGATAATTGGAAGCACTTTAAATCTGTCGCCATCATTGTCGTTACTTTTTGCTTAATGAGCATTGCTAAATTGGCGCTGCCACTGGTTTTACTCATCATGGCTCCGGTTGCGATTTATCTTTATAGACCTGGGAAAAGTTTATGAGTCATCTCCCAAGTTTATTTCTGACTTTTAGCTTACTTTCCCTCTTGGCAGTAGGCGGTGGAACTGCGGTTCTGCCTGAAATGCAAACCTTACTTTCTCAAAACTTTGGAATTTCACATACTCAGTTTATCCATATCTATAGTTTTGGCCAAATCGCTCCTGGCCCCAATATGTTGATGGTGTTGGTCATTGGCTTCCAGGTTGCGGGCTCACTAGGCGCTGCTGTAGTGTTGTTTTCATTCTTCCTGCCATCGAGTGTTTTATGTCTTTATGCAGGTCGTCTATGGGAGCGATTCGGTGAGAGTCCTTGGCGGCGCTCTGTACAAGATGCACTAGAACCCATTTCAATCGGTTTAATGGCGTCAGGTGTCTATGCGGTAGCTAAGGCATCCATAGTCAGCCCCATCACCTTAATTTTGGCCCTCATCACGCTTTTCCTCATCCTAAAAACCAAGATCAATCCCGTTTTTGTCATTCTTGGGTCAGGACTGGTTGGGTTGATCGCTCTCAAATTTCTTTGAGGAATTAAATCCTTAAAACGCTGCTCTGATACCTACTAGTAAACTTCTCCCTGGTTGTGGAGCATATAACCTAACTGCCATTGGTGAAGTGGCATAACGAATCTCATCATTTAAGAGATTCTTCATTATTAAATATCCAGTCCAATTCACCTTGCCAATGCGCTCTGTATAGGAGAGGTTGGCGTTGAGTAAGTTGTAACTTGGGGTTGGTCCGATTTCCCAGCTCGCTAGACGATTTTGTTGGTAACTATAAATATAGGTTGCGCTGGTTAACCAACCATTGCGTTGATAGGCTAACTCACTACCCAGGCGTGGCGCTGGTTGCAAAGGTAAATTGCCACCAGAGTTAAAAGTGCCTTGTGATACATCGCCAAAGACTCGAGCACCAACCCCAGTTTGATTCCAGTTATAACTTATTTCCCCTTCAGCGCCCCGAATGCTGGCATTGGCTTGCGATGCTTGGACTACTGAAAAGTTTTCATTCGCCTGACTGTAAGAACCGGTATAGAAACCATAAATATAGTTCGTAAACTGATTTCGATAAATGCTCGCTTTACTGCGAATCAATCCCAGCGTTTTCTGAAAATTGACTTCCACATTGTGCGATGTTTCTGTTCCTAAATTGGAATTACCAATATCAAAGGTAGCGGTGGAGTCATGTGGACCATAAGAGTAGAGTTCTTGAGCTGAAGGGGCTCTTTGTGACACGGTATACGAAAGGCCTAGTCCATAGCCTTTAGCAACATCAAGCAAACCCCCGGCTGAATACGACATCAAATTAAATTGTCGGTTTTGCAAGGAGGGCGGTCCATAGGAGTTTGGTACAAATTCTTGACTACTAGCGCTGGGGAACTGGGTTGTTGAATTCGGGTTCTGAGTAGCATAGTTATAGCGTGCGCCTAGGCTTGTTTTGACTGGACCATAACGACCTTCCTCAATTAAGAATAGCGCTGTCGAGTTGGATTTGGTCTGCGGCACAATCGCATAATTACCAGTAGTCAAATCAGTCGCATTGAGTGTTGCACCAGTCACTTGCGCGCCAATGATTCCCTTGGACCCTAAAAATTCTTTGTGGGCCATCTCTAGTCGCGCTTCAGTAGCAGTGTTATTCCACTGCGTAGAAGGAGCGCCATTATTTAGAAATTCGGTGTGCTGATAGTTGGAATTTGCAGCACTAATTTTAATGGAAGAAAAGCCATCAAATGGATCATTGGCCTGGTGCGCAATGTCATACCGATTTTGGGATTGCTGAATAAATCCCCCTTCATATGTTGGTATGCCGTAGTTGTGATTCATACGCTCTAAAGAAATCCCGGTATAGCCATCGCTACGCAAATAGGTTGCACCTAAGCCTAAACTGTTTTGATTGCTATAAGAAAATGGCAGCTTACCGCTATAGGGAATATTGACAGGCTCGCCAGGGTTGATTGCCCAGTTGGCGTTCGGTCCACCTTGTTCCGCAAAACCAGGGATGCGATAGTTATTCGAATTACTAATCGCCGAATCTAGGTGAAGGGCTAATGGACCGGCAGGGGCATCTAACTCAATATTCGCAGTCTTGCCTTGATTTACCGTTTCATAGCTCGTATTAATCAGTCCAGAAACAGCATCTGGCATGGAAGTCACGATCCGATCATTGACGACATTCACTAAACCACCGCTTGATCCTGATCCATACAGAAGGGCTGCAGCACCACGTAAAATCTCAATTTGATGGGCATTCTGAATGGGATTAGCAACGGCATGATCAGCTGAAATACTCGACACATCACCAACTGACAAACCATTTTGCAAAATCTGTACTCGTGGGCCTTCTAGACCGCGTATGACAGGTCTAGACGCTCCCGCTCCATAGCCTGTAGCTGAAACACCTAATTCATTTGCAAGCGTGGCACCTAACGACCCAGCTAACTTATTTTGTAGTTCATCTCCAGATAGCACTTTATGTGGAGATAGTATTCCAGAATCATTCTCACGCACGCCACTAACGTTTAGTTGCGGCAATGAATCTGCCTGGTCTTGTGACCAAGCAGGGCTTGCAAACAATACTAAAAATACAAGAAAAGGAAATAAGTAAAACCGATGGTTCATGTTTCATCCAAGTTCACCAAATGATTGGTGATAAATCAAAACAGACATGCGCAAAGCGCACGTTAGATTTACAGGATGAAAGTGGGTGGTGCGCGCGATTGATAAAAAGCAAGCTTAGATTCAATCAGAATTGAATCTTCAGACTTCGCTATATCAAGGGCGTATTGAACAGAGGCAACAAGGTTAGCGTCATTGCTAGGTGCAAAGCTAGCTAGCGTGAGGGCATCAAATAATTGGCAAACATCAGAGCTGTGGGTCAGGCTAGGAACAGACTCAGAAGCAGAACATTTTTCGATTGACTGGCTATGCAGGCCCGCATGAGAAATGCTGTGAGCAAAGCCAATCCAGTGGGTTCCTAACAGGCAAAAAAGGAGCAAAGCCACTGTGAATGCGGCTTGAATTTGCTTCGTAAATTTGCTTGAAAAATAGGCAACCATAGAGCGAATCTTACAGTATTTGCCCCTCTAGGGCGTCTCGGTGTAGAATATCGGTTCCGTCGGAGTGTAGCGCAGCCTGGTAGCGCACCTGCTTTGGGAGCAGGGGGTCCAAGGTTCGAATCCTTGTACTCCGACCACTTTCCCTGATTGTTCTAGATATACCCAGCATATAACTGCCCATAGCTCAGCTGGATAGAGCAACGCCCTTCTAAGGCGTAGGTCGCACGTTCGAATCGTGCTGGGCAGACCAGACAAATTAATAAAACTTTATGCCTGCCCCCTTAAATACAGTACTTAGCGGGCTTTTATATAAATAACACGCTATTCGTACGAACCATATTTATACACTGCATGGTGACCAAAATATAGCCTGCGGTGACCAAATGGTGACCAAATTAGTTATTTAGCAACGTTTTCTACTCTTCAAACCGCTCTCTAGTAAGCGGCAGACACTTGAGCTTTTCATCTGGAGCAGGGGCTGCATTCTTTCTGTGGCGTTCTTCGTCTACGGAAGCGCTCTCAAAGTCTCTTATTCGCTGTAGTTCCAATTCCTTCGCTTCAGCTAGCTTGGATGCAGGCATGACCGTGCCGTCC
>CAIMPQ010000030.1 GCA_903843315.1 uncultured beta proteobacterium | reverse complement strand
TACTGAAGGGGCGAGATCTTCAAACTTAGGGGCGGGCTGATGAATTGCGCGCCGCACATCGGTTGCAATTGGACCAGCATCATCAATTGGGCGACCCAACACATCCATAATGCGGCCCAAAGTTGCAGGACCAACAGGAACAGAAATTGGCTTACCAGTAGATTTCACTTCCATGCCACGACGCAAGCCATCGCTTGCACCCATGGCAATTGCGCGAACCACGCCATCGCCGATTTGTTGCTGAACTTCAAAGGTCAAACCTTTTTCAGCAAATGATTTTTCACCACTATCGACCAATGTCAGCGCATCGTAGATGCTTGGCATTTTGTCGCGTGGGAACTGAATGTCCACCACTGGTCCGATACATTGCACGATATTTCCGTTACTCATCGCTTTCTCCGCTTTTAATTCCTGAATTCTTTCGTATTCCTAAATGCTGACCGCTTAAACCGCAGCCGCTCCACCAACAATTTCAGACAACTCTTTGGTAATAGCAGCTTGTCGTGTTTTGTTGTAATCCAATTGCAATTCGCCGATCACGTTCTTTGCATTATCTGAAGCGGCCTTCATTGAGACCATGCGAGCAGATTGCTCAGAAGCCATATTTTCAGCAACAGCTTGATAAATCATTGCTTCAACATAACGCTTTAATAGGCCATTCAAAATGGACTCTGCGTCAGGTTCGTAGATGTAATCCCAAGATGGGCCTGCCTTATCTTCTGGAGACAAGTCCGCTGGCTCCAAAGGCAAAAGCTTCTCCAAAACAGGCTCTTGTTTCATTGCATTTACAAAGCGGGTGTATGCCAAATAAACAGCATCAATCTCGCCACGCTCAAATGCTTCTAATTGGGTAGTAATTGCGCCAATCAAAACATCCAAATGTGGTGTATCACCAATTTGGATTGTCTGAGAAATGAGTTTTGCTTTTGAGCGATTCAAAAATTGAAGGCCTTTTGAACCAATTGCGGTATACACAATCTCAATATTTTTTTCCTGCAAATCACGTACTTGGTTAGTAATCAAACGCAAGACGTTGGTGTTTAAGCCACCGCACAAGCCTTTGTCTGTTGTAACCAAAATAGTGCCAGCTCTTTTAACTTCACGAGTCGCCATGTATGCAGGGCGGAACTCAGGATTAGCTTTAGAAAGGTTGGCAACAATCTCACGAATTTTTTCAGCATAAGGGCGCGCATTACGCATGCGCTCCTGGGCACGACGCATCTTGGATGCGGCGACCATTTCCATTGCCTTCGTGATCTTGCGCGTGTTTTGCACGCTCTTGATCTTTGATCGTATCTCTTTTGTGCTTGCCATGATTTATGCGGGTCCTCTTAGAAAGAGGCTGAACGCTTGTAATCCTCAATTGCAGCACGCAAAGCAACTTCGTCATCTTTGCTCAGATCTTTAGTTTCTTCAATACGGCCAACCAAATCGGCATATTTAGACTTCAGATGATCTTGCAATCCTTTTTCGAATGGCAATACGTTCTTCACTTCAATGTCATCGAAAAAGCCGTTATTCACTGCGTAGAGTGAAGCGGCCATTTCCCAAACTTGGAGTGGCTTGTACTGTGCTTGCTTACACAATTCTGTAACGCGACGGCCACGCTCGAGCTGCTTGCGGGTTGCTTCGTCAAGGTCGGAAGCAAACTGAGCAAACGCTGCTAATTCACGATACTGCGCTAAGTCGGTACGAATACCGCCAGACAATTTCTTGATGACCTTAGTTTGTGCTGCACCACCAACGCGGGAAACTGAAATACCGGCGTTAATCGCAGGACGTACACCGGCGTTAAACAAGTCTGTTTCCAAGAAGATCTGGCCGTCGGTAATCGAAATTACGTTGGTTGGAACGAACGCTGAAACGTCACCAGCTTGAGTTTCAATAATTGGCAATGCGGTTAAAGAGCCCGTTTTGCCTTTTACTGCACCGTTAGTAAACTTCTCAACATACTCAGCATTTACACGAGCGGCACGCTCGAGTAGGCGTGAGTGGAGGTAGAAGACGTCGCCAGGATAAGCTTCACGGCCTGGTGGGCGACGGAGTAACAAGGAAATTTGACGATAAGCAACTGCTTGCTTAGTCAAGTCATCGTAAACAATCAAAGCGTCTTCGCCGCGATCGCGGAAATATTCACCCATGGTGCAACCTGCGTAAGCAGAAAGGTACTGCATCGCCGCAGACTCAGAAGCACTTGCTGCAACAACTACAGTGAACTCCATTGCACCCAATTCGGTGAGCTTGCGAACAACGTTAGCAATAGTAGAAGCCTTTTGACCAATCGCAACGTAAACGCAATAAACGCCTTTACCTTTTTGGTTAATGATCGCATCAACCGCAACCGCTGTCTTACCAGTTTGACGATCGCCAATAATCAACTCACGCTGACCGCGGCCGATTGGAACCATTGCATCAATCGCTTTTAAACCCGTTTGGAGTGGCTGGCTAACAGATTGACGTGCAATAACGCCTGGGGCTACTTTTTCGATAAAGTCAGTTAACTTGGTGTTGATTGGGCCTTTGCCATCAATTGGTTGGCCAAGTGCGTTAACAACGCGACCGAGCAATTCCGGACCAACCGGAACTTCCAAAATGCGCCCCGTACATTTAACTGGGTCGCCTTCTTTAATGTGGGTGTATTCACCCAACACCACAGCACCAACTGAATCACGCTCAAGGTTCAAAGCGAGACCGATGGTGTTGTTAGGGAACTCCAACATTTCGCCCTGCATAACACCAGATAAGCCATGTACGCGGCAAATACCGTCAGTCACTGAAATTACAGTGCCTTCATTACGAGACTGGGTGTCAACACCCATTTCGCTAATTCGGCTTTTGATCAGCTCGCTGATCTCGGAAGGATTGAGTTGCATTACTTACTCCTGGGTCTTATTTCGTATGTTCTTAATAGGGATAACTTATGCGCCAAGACTTACTTGCATTTGAGCTAACTGTGCCTTAACTGAACTATCCATCACTTCGTCGCCAACTTGAATGCGTACTCCGCCAATCAAGGTTGGGTCAACTTGAATAGTTGGGCGCAATTCTTTACCCCCAAAGCGCTTCTTCAAACTTGACAACAAATCATTTAGCGCAGAACCCTCTAAAGGGAATGCGCTGGTAATCATTACTTCTGCTGCACCTTCGCTTTTATTCTTCATTGCCTCAAATTGGTTAGCAATTTCAGGAACAGCAGACAAGCGGTGGTTTTGATTCACAAGATTCAAAAAGCTGGCCACCCTAGGATCCAGCTTGGTTTTCACCATGCCAGAAAGTAGTTTGCTTAAATCATCAGCGGATACTTTAGGATTATTTGCTAATGTGGCAACTTCTGGCAAAGCAGCAAGCTGTGCCAACTCACTGAGTTGCTCCAAATATCCCGCAAGTTCAGCAGGCTTGGCACTTTGAAAAAGTGCTTCAGCATAAGGACGGGCAATAGTGGCTAATTCAGCCATATCAAAGTTCTGCCTTTAGTTGGTCAAGTAACTGGCCATGCGCCTTTGCATCAACTTCACGACGCAAAATTTGCTCAGCACCTTTAACAGCGAGCACAGCCACTTCGGCACGCAAAACTTCGCGGGCACGAGTAACTTGCTGGTCTGCATCTTGCTTCGCTTGCGAAATGATTCGAGCGGCTTCAGCTTGTGCGTTGGTCCGAATTTCTTCGGCTGACATTTGCGCACGTTTTTCTGCTTCAGCAACTCGTTGAACACCTTCTTGGCGTGCTTTTGTTAATTCTTGCTCTGCTTCATTGCTGGCCAATGCAAGCGCTTCTTTGCCACGCTCAGCAGAAGCTAAGCCTTCAGCAATTTTGCTTGAACGCTCATCTAACGCCTTAACTAGTGGTGGCCACACGAAGCGTGCCACAACCCACCATAAGACGAAGAAAACGATCATTTGCGCGAATAGGGTCGCGTTCAGATTCACGATATTCCTTTCAGTATTGTTGAGAACAATTGGATGACCCGATGGTCATCCACGCCAAAACAATTACTTAATAACTGCGAGCAGTGGGTTTGCGAAAGCAAACAACATTGCCACGCCAACGCCGATCAAGAATGCAGCGTCGATCAAACCAGCCAAAAGGAACATTTTGGTTTGTAGTTCGTTGATCAACTCTGGTTGACGGGCAGCGCCCTCAATGAACTTACCACCCATTAGGCCAATGCCCAAACAGGCTCCCAATGCGCCGAGGCCGATGATGAGGCCAATACCGATAGCGGTTAGTCCTTGAATGTTGGCTAAGAATGCTTGCATGTTTACTCCTAAGTATTGAAGGTGAGGTTAAAAATAAAAAAGTTAATGGTGACTGTGGGCTTGCCCAATGTAAACCAAGGTCAACATCATGAAAATAAATGCTTGTAACAAAATAACTAAGATGTGGAAGATTGCCCAAGCGGAGCCAGCAATGACGTTGCCGACGAAGCCAAGCATGTACAAATCTAAGTTAAAGGTCCACATACTTCCCAAAAGGGCGATGAGCAAAAAGAGCAGTTCGCCTGCGTACATATTGCCGAAAAGTCGCATTCCCAAAGAAACGCCTTTAGCAATGTATTCGATGATGTTCAAAATCAGATTGAAAGGCGCCAAGTACCACTTTGCGCCAAAGGGTGCCGAAACCAGCTCATGCATAAAGCCCCCAAGACCCTTCACTTTGAAGCTATAGAAGAACACTAATAGGAGAACTGAAAATGATAAGCCGAAAGTGGCGTTCAAATCGGTAGTGGGAACTATCTTGTGATGCGGAACATGAACTCCGAAACTACCAATAAATTGGTTTACGCCAAAGATCCAATCTACCGGTACCAAGTCCAAGGTATTTAAAAGAATAATCCAGCAAAAAACGAATAGGGCCAGCGGGGCAATAAAGCTTCGATCGCCATGAACAATGCTTTTCGTTTGGTTATCAACCATCTCTACCAGCATCTCAATTAAGCATTGAAAGCGGCCAGGAACTCCAGGGGATGCTCTACGTGCGGCAATAACCAACAGAAAAACCGTGATCAACCCCATTAAAGAGGTCCAAAAGATGGTGTCTAAATTAATGATGCTGAAATCAATAACCGAGGTTTGTGGCCCACCAATGTTATTGAGGTTTTGTAAATGCTCAGCAATATAAGCAGTCGGTGTAAGCGGTTCGCTAGCCACATGATGGGCTGCTTCTGCTGCTGCGTTGACTTCGCTAGACATCTCTAAACTTGTCCTTATCTATATTTACCGCCTGTTACTTCCAAAACCACACCAGCAAATAACACTTGAGCGTAGCTAAATAAGTGACAAGCAATGGAATCCATTTCAAATCAGGTTGCTTTAGGGCAAAGCCAATAAATAAGAGGATAGTTGCTAGGATTTTTAAAAATTCACCAGAAACCACTGCCGCTAGATATCCGCCAGGGCTTGATTTGACATTCTTTTTCGCGGCCTCTAAGCGCACCAAAAACAACGCAGAGGGCAAAAACCCAATCAAACCACCCACTAAAGCCGAGTAAGTATAAACGACTCTTTCCGACGATTCAGAAAAAAAGTAACAAAAACCAGCAATGATCAGGGTAAGCACCACCTGACTAGCAATAATTCGCCAGCCATTGATTGAGCTAAAGCTTTTTGGCTTTGTCTGCCGTAACGTATCCATCTCAGCCTTGCTGAGCGCCTTAAATGAGTCGTCATCTTGATCGCCCCAGTCAACCGCTTTGATGGGGTGCTCTTTATTCAAAACCAATACCCAACTTATTTAATAAGGAATCCAATTCATCAAACTGACTAAAACGGATTCTCAGTTCACCACCGTTGCCTTTGAGCTTAAATTCGGCACTTAAACCAATCAAATCGGCAATTTCTTGGGTTAAACGGCGCATATCTGGATCCCGACTTGGCGCACCAGCACCTGCCTTAATTTTGGACCTTTTATCCCCAATCTGGCCGCCAGCAATTGCCAAGGCAGATGACATTCTCTCTGCCTCTCGAACAGATAGCCCTTGAGCAGCAATTCTTTGGGCAAGAGCTACCTGGCTGGCACCTGGTAATGGCAATAGGGCGCGGGCATGGCCCATATCAATATCCCCAGCAAGGAGCATTGCTTGAACCGGCTTTGCGAGCTGAGCTAAGCGCAATAAATTAGTAATGGCGCTGCGAGACTTTCCAACGGCTTTTGCTGCCTGCTCATGAGTAAAGCCAAACTCTTCAATCAACCTTGCAAGACCTTGTGATTCTTCGAGAGGATTTAAATCCTCACGCTGCATATTCTCCACCAAAGCCATTGCAGCAGCGGCTTGATCATCCGCCCCAGAAACCAAAACAGGAACCTCTGTGAGACCAGCAATCATGGCTGCACGAAAGCG
>CAIMPQ010000029.1 GCA_903843315.1 uncultured beta proteobacterium | reverse complement strand
CTTGTCTAGCAATCCCTTTATAAATGGCACTAATGGCACCATCGGGATCGGCGACCACAGTTGGACGGCCAGCATCTGCTTGTTCCCGTATGGAAAGATTGAGCGGTAATGCACCCAAGAAATCTACTCCATACTCTTTACACATTTTCTCGCCACCACCACTACCGAAGATGTGCTCTTCATGTCCACACTTGGTACAAATATATGTACTCATATTTTCAATAATGCCGACGATCGGTACACCGACCTTCTCGAACATCTTTAAGCCCTTTCGTGCATCCAATAAGGCAATATCTTGGGGTGTAGTCACGATAACTGCACCTGTCACAGGCACCTTTTGGGATAAGGTCAACTGAATATCGCCCGTACCTGGGGGCATATCCACAATCAAATAATCCAAATCGCGCCAGCGGGTTTGACGGAGTAGTTGCTCTAAGGCAGAAGTCACCATCGGGCCACGCCACACCATTGGAGCATCTTCTTCAATCAAGAAACCAATCGAGCTGGCTTGTAAGCCATGACCTTCCATTGGCTCAATTGTATTTTCTTCAATAGATTCCGGTCTACCCGTGATACCTAACATCATTGGCTGACTTGGACCATAAATGTCAGCATCTAAAATCCCTACTTGCGCACCTTCGGCTGCAAGGGCTAGAGCTAAGTTAACAGCAGTGGTTGATTTACCAACACCACCTTTGCCACTAGCTATTGCAATAATATTTTTAACACCGGGTAATAACTTCACGCCACGTTGCACTGCATGAGCAACAATTTGGCTACTGATATTGACGCTTACGTTCTTCACACCAGGCAATTCACGTACAGCATTAATGACTGATTTACGGATGGATTCGAATTGGCTTTTAGCTGGGTATCCCAAAACAATATCTAAAGAAATATCGCCATCTTCAACGCGTAAATTTTTAATATTTTTAGCCGTTACAAAGTCAATCTTTGTATTGGGGTCAACCAAACTTTTTAATGCGCTTTGTACTGCTTCTACCGTAACTGACACTACCTTCTCCTATGACGAGCAGTCCCAAGAACTTGCCTGGAGCTGCCTTTGATGACTTTGATTGAATAGCAGGTAGATTAACCTTACCGGGGAAAAATTGCTTGAATCTAAAAGATGGGATCTAGCTTTACTACTTTAAAAAATGAATAGACTGATGTAATAAACGAGCATTGACATCAAAGCAGTTGCTGGAATCGTAAATATCCAGGCCCAAACGATGTTCCCAGCAACTCCCCAGCGCACTGCACTAGCCCTTTGGGTCGACCCTACCCCCACAATAGCCCCAGTAATTGTGTGGGTAGTAGAAACAGGAACACCTAAAGCCGTTGCTGCAAACAAGGTAATCGCGCCACCCGTTTCGGCACAAAACCCGCCAACAGGCTTCAGTTTAGTAATTTTCTGGCCCATTGTTTTCACAATACGCCATCCCCCAAACATCGTTCCCATAGCTATTGCAATGTAGCAAGCAATAATTGTCCAAGTTGGAGGCATTTTTGCGCTTGCCTCTGCATAACCAGTAATGATCAACAACAACCAAATAATACCAATGGTTTTTTGAGCATCGTTACCGCCATGTCCCAGGCTATAAGCGCTAGCCGAAACCAACTGAAGACGGCGGAACCAACGATCTGTTTTTGCTAAGTTTGCATTTTTACAAACCCAAGCCACCAGCAGCATCATTAATGAGCCCAGCAAGAAACCAACAAATGGAGAGATGAAAATAAAAGAAACTGTTTTAATAATTCCGGACCACACTAACCCATCCATACCAGCCTTAGGTAATGCGGCACCCACCAAACCACCAATTAAGGCATGGGAAGAACTTGATGGAATCCCGTAATACCAAGTAACAATATTCCAAATAATTGCGCCTACGAGTGCGCCAAAAATGACATGTAGATCTACTGCAGCAGGATGCACGATTCCCTTACCAACAGTAGCAGCAACACTTAAATGAAAAATGAAGATGGCTAAAAAGTTGAAAAAAGCCGCAAATATTACCGCTTGCTGTGGCTTTAAAACACCAGTAGAAACAACTGTTGCAATCGAGTTCGCGGCATCATGAAAGCCATTCATGAAGTCGAATGCAAGCGCTAGCGCTACTAAGAGCGCTACTACCCAAAAAGCTACTTCTATCGCTGGCAACTTAATCTGCCTTAAGAATTTTCAAGAACGATGCCTTCAACCAGATTGGCAACATCCTCACATTTATCGGTAACTTCCTCAAGCAATTCGTATATGCGCTGTAGCTTGATTAATTCACGGACTTCGACATCCTCGCGAAATAATTTAGCGATTGCAGCTGATAACAGCCGGTCTGCACCAGACTCTAAATAATCAATCTCATCACAAGTCTTTAGGGCGGCCTTAGCTACTTCTGGATCAGAGATATCCTTAAGAGTACCAACTGCATTTTTCATACTGATGCAGCACTGGTTACAAAATTCTGCCATTTGCAATATTTCTGGTGTCATTTGCTTCACGTTATACAAATGCATTGCTTCTGTACTATTTTGTAATAAGTCGGCAACATCATCCATCGTATTGATAAGGGAAAATATTTGATCACGATCAATTGGAGTGATAAAGGTTTTATGTAAACGGCGATGCACTTCCTTCACCACATCGTCACATGTCTGCTCAGCCTTATCAATTTCTTGAGTATATTTAGCGCGTAGTGTTTCGTCGTTATAGTGCTCAACAAACTTTAAGAAGGATTCTGAAGCTGCAACAATATTGTTGGCATGCTGATTGAATAGTTCAAAGAAATTACCATCGTGAGGCATTAACTTACTGAAGAACATAAATCAGGATCCTTTAGATACAACAGCTATGGGTTTTGTGAGGTTTGGCGACATTCTAAACAAGTGCTAGCTAGCCACTGGAAAGCCAGCATCCGTGATGAGCTCACTTGCTTTTGCTGCGGACAAAGAGGTTTCCAGGGATACAGTTTGGGTTGCCAAATCGGCTTGCACCTTTGCCTGAGGATCTTGAGCCTGAATCGCTCTAGTAACCGCATTAATGCAGCCACCGCAGGTCATTCCAGATACTTTTAAAGTCAACATATAAGCCCTTTTGTATTCAATCGAGGTTGTATGCAGTAGATTATCTTCTATATGAACACCCCAAAAGACTTGAATTCCGAACTGATTACTCTAGATATTGGCGGAATGACCTGCGCTTCCTGTGTTGGACGGGTTGAAAAAGCCTTAGGCAAGATTCCGGGGGTTGAAGCTGCAACCGTGAATTTGGCTACTGAGCAGGCCAAAATACGCCTAAAAAGCCATTCCGGGACCCAAGTCGCTGAGTTAATCGCCTTGGTAAAGAAAACGGGTTATGAGGCCAAGATCAGCACTCCCCATGGCAACAATAAGCCCAATCCATCTAAATCTTTTTGGGGAGCGGATGGTTTAGGTCGAGTGTTACTGAGTTTTGCTTTATCGGCCCCACTCTTTTTGCCCATGTTTCTGATGCCATTTGGTATTCATTGGGCGCTGTCGCCAGAGTGGCAACTTCTATTGGCAAGTCCCGTGCAGTTCTTTTTGGGCTGGCGATTTTATAAGGCCGGCTTTAAAGCACTCATGTCTGGTGTTGGCAATATGGATTTACTTGTGGCACTAGGGACAAGTGCAGCCTATGGCTTGAGCGTATATCAAATGCTGTTCTCCTCCAATCCAGTTCATGAGCTGTATTTTGAGGGCTCAGCCGTCATCATCTGTATGGTGCTTTTAGGTAAATGGTTAGAAGCTAGAGCAAAACAGCAAACCAGCGAAGCCATTCGGGCTTTGCAAAAACTGTGGCCTGAACACGCGAAGGTGTTGGCCCCCAATATCGTCATCGCAGAAGGAATTTCTTTAGATCAATATCGCGATCTACCATTGGATCAGGTATTCCCAAGCGATCGGGTATTGGTTCTACCGGGGGAACGCATTCCCGTGGATGGGGTGATTCTGCTAGGCAACAGTCACATTGATGAATCCCTGCTAACTGGGGAAAGCGCTCCCGTCAAGAAAGCCTTAGGGGCAACAGTCATTGGCGGTTCTCTGAACGGCGAAGGTGTTTTAGTAATAGAAGCTAAAGCGGTTGGCGTAGAAAGCGTCTTGTCACAAATCATCACATTAGTAGAGGATGCGCAAACTCAGAAAGCGCCCATTCAAAAATTAGTAGATCAAGTGAGTGCGATTTTTGTTCCGACGGTGATCGTGATTGCAATAATCACCGGTTTAGCCAATTGGTTTTATTTAGACTCCGCCTCGATTGCAATATTAAGAGCAGTTTCTGTCTTAGTCATTGCATGCCCTTGCGCGCTCGGTTTAGCTACTCCAGCTGCCATCATG
>CAIMPQ010000028.1 GCA_903843315.1 uncultured beta proteobacterium | reverse complement strand
TGGGATTTTTGGCTGGTGTAATTAAATTAGCCACGAATGATGGAGATACTGGAACCCTCGTTATCAATTTGGTATGGGTAACTTACAACATCATCGTTATTAGCGCTAGTGCCAACGTTGCGAAAGAAACGCGACAGCTACGCGCAACTCCCCGTGTTAATGCTAGCTTACCAGCCACTATCCTACTTTCCAATGGCAAGACCATTGTTTGCGAAACAAGTGATTTCTCTCGAAACGGTCTTGGCTTAAAACCACTAACAGCCGTAGAAATTCCGGTAGGCGAGCAAATATGGGTTTCTATTTTCAGGGGGGATAAAGAGGCTGTGCTCCCTGGGACCGTTTCCAAAGGGGGCAAGTCTATTGGGGTCTTATTTGAAAACCTATCAGTAGAGCAGCAACGCGAGCTCACCCAAATGACATTTTGTCGGGCAGATAACTGGGTAAACGCCTGGGGACAAGCCGCAAAAGATGCCCCTTTGCGCTCTTTAAGAGAAGTGCTGACCTATGGCGTCTTTAATTTAGCGCCATTGTTAAGAGATGCCAGTAGAGACATTTATCTAGCGATACGCGCAAGGTCAACTCGCATCAAACTCAAAGCTTAGTGAAAGAACCCATGGTCAATAAAATTACAGGGTCACGAAAGCTCCCATTTGGAAAGCGCATCCCAGCTTTGGTGCTTGTTGTTACGATGCTGTGCTCCACCTTATCGGCGAATGTCTCATTGGCAAGCCCAGCAGTTTCTGGAAAAACAACTAAAGAGGTTGTCATCACTGCTCCTGATCAAGGAAATTCTTACACCCTCAGCTTAAATCGATTGGGAGCAGCTAATGCATTGAATTTGGTAGGGCAAGATAGTCGAAATTTTATCGATTTTAATGTCCGCTCTAATGAGGTGATTTCTAAGGCAACACTGAAAATACTCTATAAATACTCGCCTGATTTATTAAGTGAGCTGTCTCAAATTAACGTCTATCTCAATGGCGAATCTATTTCTACAATTGAGGTATCCAAGGAAAATGGTAATAAAGATTTAGAAACTACCATTGCAATTCCATCAGAACTCTTTTCAGATAGAAATCAATTCACTTTTCAGCTAATTGGCCATTACGCATCTGATTGCGAAGATCCAAAGAGCACAAAACCATGGGCCAAAATTAGCAATAAAAGCACATTAACAATTCATAGCCTGCCGCTGCTCATACCCAATGATCTGACGAATTTTCCCATACCATTTGTTAGTAAATATGATTCTCAAAAGCTGACTTTACCGTTTGTATTTATGGCCAAACCCAATAACTCTACCTTAGAGGCGGCTGGCATACTTTCATCTTGGTTTGCTTCTAATACGAACCAGTTAGGCTCGCAATTTCCAGTAACAATTAACAGCATTCCAAATAGTGGCAATGCTGTAATTTTTTCTAATTCCCCCCAATCTCTACCAGGCATCAATTTGCCCAGTATTACTGGCCCAATGGTGTTCATTACCAGCAATCCAAAAGACCAGTATGGAAAATTGCTATTTGTCATGGGAAGAGATAGTGCCGAGCTAAAGCAAGCAAGTATTGCCCTTGCTCTTGGTGCGCAAAATTTAGCGGGACAATCTAGTGCCTTAATACCAGTGACCAATCTACCCATCCGCAAGTCCTATGATGCGCCAAATTGGTTAAGCTCTAATGGCCCAGTTCAATTAAGCAAACTTAACGGTACCACCAAACCGCCAGCAGATCAGCCAGAGTCCGAGAAATCCACAGCCTCATCTAATATCCAAATTCCGCCAGCCTTATACAGTACTAATGGGAAAGGTATTCCAATTCATTTAGATTACAGCTATCAAAATCAAGCTGACAATAATAACTCCGTCTTATCAGTTACTTACAAATCTCAGCCTATAAAAACTATTCCGCTCCCGATGCAAGGTGAGTGGATTTCTAAATTTAGCGGTTTAATAAAATATTTAGCTCAAACTATAGGCATACCCCTGGAAACTAACAGTCTAATTACCAAAAAATCGACTGTTTTTATTCCGCAAGCAATCATTTACCCGAGCCCCGCTGAAAAATCGATTCTGAATAATGATCAAACTAATGTAGCAACTTTTGTACTCACTGAATTTGCCCAGTCCTCCAGGAATCAATATGACTGTTCTAGCCCGAGTAATCAAGGCAATATTGAGGCAACCATCAATCCAAATTCAACAATTGATATTTCAGGAATGCAGCATTTCATTCGAATGCCAAATTTAGCAGCATTTAGTAATAGTGGCTTCCCTTTTTCTCGTTTAGCGGATCTTTCTCAAACTGCCGTTGTTCTACCCGATAGCCCCAATTTATACGACTACTCTACCTACCTTTCCGTATTTGGTCGAATTGGAAGATTAACTGGGTATCCAGGAACGTCG
>CAIMPQ010000027.1 GCA_903843315.1 uncultured beta proteobacterium | reverse complement strand
CATGATTGGCAATTTCAATGGGTGCTTTAGAGGCTCCATGACGCACCACAAAAATATCAGCCTGCATTGCCACCAAGTTATCAATCGTATCTAACAAACTCTCACCTTTGGCAGTGGAAGATGTGGAAATATCCAAATTGATCACATCAGCAGATAAGCGTTTCGCTGCAATTTCAAAAGTAGTGCGGGTGCGAGTGGAATTTTCAAAAAAGAGATTAAAGACGCTCTTGCCACGCAGCAAGGGGACTTTTTTGACTTCACGTGAAGGATCTGTAATGCTGACAAATTGTTTTGCTGTGTCCAAAATATGGAGAATTTGCTCTTTTGGAAGGCCCTCAAGGGTAAGGAGGTGAGTTAACTCCCCAGCGGCATTAAATTGGTTCACTAAGTTCATCCTTCGCGCTCCTCAAGCTGAAAGCTGAACTTGCCAGCCGTATCTTTTTCCAATACTAGTATCTGCTCTTCTGGAATCTGAATCTCCTCACCCACAAAATTGGCGCATACCGGTAGCTCACGTCTACCTCGATCTGCCAAGACCATTAAATCTACTTGTGCTGGTCGACCAAAATCAAACAACTCATTGAGCGCTGCTCTGACTGTTCTACCAGTAAACAACACGTCGTCAATCAAGATCACGTGCGCACCATTGACATCAAAAGGCAAATCGGTAGACATCGTGCTTGCCGTTCGTAAGGCCGTCATACCCTTCTCAGCATAATCATCTCGATGAAAGGCCACATTGATTACACCGTAATGAGGCAAACCCAAATCTTGGGCTAAACGCTCAGCAATCCACGCGCCCCCCATAGCTAAACCAGCAAGTTCAAAGGAGCCAGCTTGGAGCCTTTGGCGCAAGTTTTCTAACAGCTTGATATATGAGGATTCTGCATTCATTCTTTAGTTCCGATGCCTATTCATTTCAATTTCTAATCAATCGTCTTCATCGCAAGCTCTGCAAAATATTGCTCCAAAATTAATGCTGCAGAATGTGCATCTAGATTGTCATGCATATCGGCATCGTTCTCTAAAACCACCGAGCTATATCTCTCATCTACCCAATCAACCGGCAAATTGAAGCGTCCATGGAGTTGATTGCCAAAACGCCTGGATTTAGCAGTCATCTCATGCTCAGCACCATCGGGATGAGTCGGCAGGCCAACCACCAGTTGATTCGGCTGCCATTCAGCGAGAAGGCGTTCAATTTCTTTAAAAAGAGCATCGGCATTTGCCGCAGTAATTGTCTTTAATGCTTGTCCTGCTCTTGTTACTGAATTGCCAACTGCCACGCCCACTCGGCGGGTTCCATAATCAAATGCCATCACCGTTACTGGCTTAGGCATGCCCTGCCTCACCTGATAAATGAGATAAGTCAAAGCCCAAATGGCTCATGGCCCGTTCATAGCGTTGACTAGATGGAGTATCAAAAATAATGTCAGCCATTTGCTGACGTGAGAGGGGTACATTCATCCAGCCATTTAAAGTGATCTCTTCTTCAAGCTGACCAGCACTCCAGCCCGCATAACCCAAAGTCATTAAAAACTTTTTGGGCCCAGTACCCGAAGCCACCGCCTCAAGAACGTCCTTCGAAGTAGTCATTGTTAATCCACCGGGTATCACCAAGGAAGAACTGTAAGCAGTATTCGGTTCGGGCTCATGTAGAACAAATCCGCGCTCAACCTGAACTGGTCCTCCAAAATACACTGGCTGCTCTAGTAATGGGGCAATTTCCAATTTGAGTTCAATTTTGTCAAAGAGGGTAGCCAAGTCAACTTCGGTTGGTCTATTCACCACCAAGCCCATTGCCCCTCTTTCGGT
>CAIMPQ010000026.1 GCA_903843315.1 uncultured beta proteobacterium | reverse complement strand
GTCATTGCATGCCCTTGCGCGCTCGGTTTAGCTACTCCAGCTGCCATCATGGCGGGGACTGGGGTAGCTGCACGATTTGGCATTCTGATTAAAGACCCACAAGTACTGGAGTTGGCGCACCGTCTTACAATTGTGGCTTTTGATAAAACCGGGACGCTTACAATTGGCAAACCCCGTCTGTTAAATTTAATTCGTTTTACAAACTCAGTTAATGAAGATGCGATTCTGGCCACTGCGGCCGGCTTGCAATTGGGTAGCGAACATCCTTTAGCCAAAGCTCTACTGGATGCGACCAAGCAAAAAGGCCTGACCCCCATCCCTCCCTCTGAGAGCAAGGCGCTTCCAGGGATGGGTATTAGCGGTAAACCCAGCGCTGGGCCATGGATGAATCAAAACCTGTGCTTACAAAGCGTTGCATCCTTAGATTCCAATGTCCATCAAGCAGAAATCATCCAAAAAGCACAAGCCTGTTTTGATGCGGGTCAAACTGTTTCTGTATTGATGGATTCTGATACCGCAGAACCCATTGCTATCATTGCATTTGGCGATGAGCTCAAGAGCAATGCACTTCAAGCTATTACTTCATTGCATAAACTCCAGATTCGTACCGTGATGCTTTCGGGTGACAACATAGCGGCTGCGACCCGTGTAGGTAACTCCATTGGCATTGATGAAGTATTTGCGCAAATCATGCCAGACAATAAAGCCAACATTATTCGTCAACTGCAATCCATTGAACATGGTCATCAACGTCAATGGGTTGCGATGGTAGGTGATGGTGTTAACGATGCCCCCGCTTTGGCAGTTGCTGATGTTGGTATGGCCATGTCCACCGGTACTGATGTGGCGATGCAAGCCGCTGGCATTACCTTGATGCGAGGAGATCCCACCTTAGTTGCCGATGCCATTGATATCTCTAATCGAACTTGGCAAAAAATTCGCCAGAATTTATTCTGGGCTTTTATCTTTAACTCAACCGGAATCCCTTTAGCAGCCCTTGGATATCTCTCACCGATGCTTGCAGGTAGCGCGATGGCTCTTTCTAGCTTCTGTGTACTCAGCAACGCCCTACTACTGAAACGCTGGCGCCCTTCTCATCGTTAAAACAAGTTGAGAAGATCTATTTTGGATTCTTGCGAATCAATTCGATATCACCATAGAAGGCGCGCGTTTCTGATTTAGTGTTGTCGGTATCAGTTAGCAAAGCAATCCCAATGACTTCGCCAGGCATCTCACCATAGGCAAGCTTGTAGTCGGCTGCTAAATCGCGCTGGTGTTTATGCCACTGTCCCAGATTTTCCCAGCCAGAATCAACCACAATCATTTTGATTCGCGAAGTATGGGTATTGGTGATGATGGTATCTACAGGAGATTTTCCAGACCAGATATACATGATGGTGGCATATGGCATTTCTTGACCGCTAATGAGATTGGCCATCTCAAAAGTCATCTTCTCCTTCAAAGACAATTTCGATTTATTACCATCAAAGGCGACCAAGATTCTTAATGGCGCATCATCGTGATAGCTTTCAGCATTATCAGCCTCAGGCATAGCACTCAGCGCTTTCCATTCCCACTGGAGCCATAAATTATTAGCCTGACGTGGGCGCAACTTCACAGCCAAACCAGAAGCAGATGTTTTGGAATTGGCGCTCAGAACGGTTTTACCTTGGTAGTTTTCTAAGCGATAAACCGTATTCTTTTTATAAGGCGCAATACGATAAAAATTCCAGCCGTTAGGCATACCATCACGAGGAGTTTCAGCAGAAAATTTGGGAAGTTCTTCTTGGGTTGGTAGTTGATCAACATTAAAGGCCTGCCCAGACTCATTTTGGATAGAGTCCCCGCTAAATCCAGCACATCCAGCCAACGCAAAGACTATGCAGAATATCAAATGGCTTGAGATGTATTTCAACATAAGCTCAATTGTCCCAAAGAATTGCCCGAGTGAGTCTAAAATCGATGCATGCGCCAATATTCCCCCTCAGGCTGGGCAGCAATCTGCATTTGCATAGCAGCAGTAGTGCATTTTGCACTGGGGTTCTTAATTGAATTTTCGGTAGACGAAGCACACTACGCGCTATATGCCCAACACTTAGCGTGGAGCTACTTTGATCATCCGCCTTTAGTTGGCTGGATTCAGTGGCCCCTTGTGGCCCTCACATCTTCAGAGGGACTTATTCGCATTATTCCAGAGCTTCTCTGGATTATTTCCTGCATCTTGGTTTATCAAGTAACACTGGAGATTCACCACTTCATTCAAGGGCGTAACGCAGGCTACCTGACAAGCTCACTACCTACAGCAAATGCTTGCGGACTAATGGCAGTCTTAGCCATCATCGCAGCACCAATGCCACATGTTTTAGCCATTGGCTTATTGCCTGACACATTACTAACGCCATTGAGTCTAGGGATCATGCTAATGGCAATACGCTGGTTAATCCAAGATCGTTTCAGTATTGGTGATTGGATCTTGATGGGGGTCTTACTGGGATTGGCTGGATTAAGTAAGTACACCGCTGTATTTACTGCATTCGCTTTGATACTGGTGTTTTTCAGTGCTCGCAGAAAATCGTGGATTATCAAAGTGGGGTTCTGGGTGGCGCTGTTTATCGCTCTCCTCTTTATTAGCCCTGTTCTCTACTGGAACTGGACCAATGACTGGATTTCATTTAAATATCAAATTGCTCATGGGGGTGGCGGTGAGTGGCTATGGCGTAGATTAGGAGCATTCTTAGGATTGCAAATTCTTGTTTTCGGCCCTCTACTGATCATGGGAACCTATCTCTTTTTTAGAACCTGTATGCATGCGACTAAACTGTCCTTGGTCGCATTGCTTGGATTCTTCTTTATTCCATTCGTGATTTTTGCCAGCCTATCTGGAGGTGGTGGACTACCTCATTGGACAACTCCTGCGTGGTTTTGTTTGGCACCGTTTGCAGGGATTGGTTTAGCAAAGGCATGGTCTACGCAACGTCGTGCCATTATTCGAGCTCTATTCATTATTCAGATTACTTTGTGTTTTATTGGTTTTGGATTTGTCCTATCGGGCGGCATTAGTTCGGCATCGATCAAATCAAACCCGATTGCAGATCTATATGGCTGGAAAATTGCCGGTCAAAAAGCGGCTGCGCTAATCCAAACAACTAAAGCTGATGGCATCGCAGTTCAAAATTGGACTCTTGCCAGTCGTGCTGCTTGGTATGCAAAGCCCATTCCCGTGTTCGTACTTGATCAAAGGAAAGATCAGTTTGATCTCTGGTTTGGACAGCTCCCACTAGGAGCAAACATCCTTCTAATTAACTGGTCTGGGATGGCTTTTCCAACCCCAATTGGTTCTAAGTCGGCTTTCGAGCGTTGCGAACCCCTGGACACCCTAGAAGTACAGCGATTTGGCCAGGTTTTATCAAAATTTGACTTTAGCCTTTGTAGTAACTGGCAAGGCCCAGCTTCGATAAAGTAATTCTCCCAAATTCAAGACCTTAGGTGCCCAAGGCATTATCCTTACGCCTATGAGTTCACAACCCCAAGCCACCCCTAAAACCCCATCCGGGTGGAAATCAATTCTGAAACGTGCGTGGCCAACCATTCGCATTTTGCTTTCAGTCGCACTTCTCTGGAAAGCAACGAGCGGAATTGATTGGCATACCCTGCTAGATTCCGAAATCAAAATGGAGCCACTGTGGTTCTTAGCAGCCTTAGCATGCATGATGACCGCCTTTGTTTGCGGTGGCTATCGCTGGGGTCTATTTATGCAAGCAGTTGGCTTTCCTCGCCGGATTCATTCCTATATTGGTCTCTACTTTGCTGGTGGATTAATTAATCAAGGTTTACCAAGCACTCTGGGTGGTGATAGCTATCGCGCTATTACTGCTACCCACTTAACCAATTCTGGAAATTTGAGCGATCCCAAAGAGTTGGATCAAGAACTGCATCACTCAGTAGATCTTGGGCACGCAACCCCCAAACTGCGCTTAAGTTTTGCAATGGTTTTAGTAGACCGCTTATTAGGACTTGCTGGAAATAATTTATTGGGTGGCATTGGCTTAATATTGGGTGGGGCAACGCTTGCTATCTGGGGTCAAGATCTTGGCTATGCCGTAATGGGCATCATGATTCTGGCAGGACTCATTATTTCCGTAATATTGGCTTGGACTCCTAGCCGCCAATTATTACAAAAATTATTGGACCGCTTCCAGATGAACAATGCAATGCCTGGTATTCGTCTCGCATTTTCTTGGCCCACCAATCTTGCACAAGCGGTTCTCGCAATTGGAATTCACTTTTTAACTATCCTCACACTCTTATTTTGCCTAAAGGCATATGGAGTAGATGCGCCAATTGAAGCCCTGATGATTGGCTTGCCTGCGCTCAGTCTATTACTGATGCTGCCCATCAGCATCTCGGGTTGGGGTTTGCGTGAAGCCACGCTCTCATCAGTATTGGCATTGTGGGGAGTAAACCCCTCACTCACAGTCATAGCATCCATTAGTTATGGCGCACTCACTGTGATATCGGTATTGCCTGGTGCATACTTTTTATTAAAACGAAAATAATTCTTTCAGAGCAAAACTATGGCTATTAGCGTCAACACTATGCGGGCAATTGATCATTGGGTAGGTGTCCCCCTATGCGCAGTCGCTAGTCCCCTAGTAGCACTCATTGATAGTGTAAAAAATGTTTTCACTCGCGGCCCCGAAACCCCAAAAAAACTACTCTTTATTGAACTCTCAGAAATGGGTAGCGCAATCTTGGTAGACCCTGCTATGCGCAATGCGAAAGCGCGTGGTGCGGAACTCTACTTCTTAATCTTCAAGAGCAATCGCGCCAGCCTGACTTTATTGAATACTGTTAAGTCAGAAAATATTTTTACTATTGACTCCTCTAGCTTAAGCGGCTTAATAAAAGATACCTTACGTTTCTTATGGGTTGCACGTCGCCATCACATCGATACCGTCATTGATTTAGAACTTTTTTCACGCTTTACTGCATTACTTACAGGTTTATGCGGAGCCCGTCGTCGTGTGGGTTATCACATCTTTCATGGCGAAGGCTTATGGCGTGGCTTCATGCTAACTCGCAAAGTACATTACAACCCCCATATCCACATTACTAAAAACTTTCTTTCTTTAATTCATGCGGCTTTTGCCAAAGAAATTGAAGTCCCCTTTAGCAAAATTCAGATACCCGATTCTGAGGTGCGTTTAGAGCAAGCCATCATTAATCCGGCAGCACTTGAGAAAGTGCGCGAACGAATTGAGAAGCAAGCAAAAGATGCGGGTATTGAATATATACATGGCAAGCATCGCTTAATTTTGATTAATCCAAATGCGAGTGATTTATTGCCGCAGCGTCGCTGGGCGCAACAACGCTTTTCTGAATTAATTCAAGCCGTTCATGCGCAATATCCTAATGACCTGATTTTGATTACAGGATCACCCGCTGAGCTTGCTTATGTAGAGAAGGTTCGTATAGTAGCTAACGTGAAGAATGCGCTGAATTTTGCGGGCCACGTCACTTTTGCAGAATTACCTCCGCTATACACGCTATCCGATGTCATGGTGACTAATGACTCTGGCCCAGGTCACTTCTCAGCAGTGACACCCCTCAGAACAGTAGTGCTGTTTGGACCAGAAACTCCAGCCTTATATGGTTCAGTGGGTAACTCCATTGCTATCACCGCCAATCTAGCCTGCTCTCCTTGTGTCAGTGCAGCAAACCATCGCAAGACCCCCTGTCATGACAATGTCTGTATGCAAGCGATTACTGTTACTCAAGTTTTAGACAAAGTACAAATTCAATTACAAGACGCAGATAAAGCAAAAGGTCGCTAATCGGAATGGGCAAAAAAGCGATTCCTACTTTTGCCTGGTTTATACCGCTTGCTCCATTAGCGCTCGCATTAGCCATCTATTTTGGTGAATTCCAAAGTAGCAGCTTTCTATTCATTAATCAGTTCACCCGATTATTACCAGACACCATTTGGGCGTGGCTTACATTCCTAGGTAATGGCTGGGGAGTTTTTGCCATTGCATTTCCGCTTATCCTATTAGCCCCACGCTTATTAAGCGCTGGAATCTTTGCGGGAATCATTTCAGCCATTGCCAGCAGCTCTTTGAAAGTACTCTTTGATTTGCCTAGGCCCGCTAGCGTTTTAATGGAAGGTAGTTTTTACCGTATTGGCGAACCTTTACTGCATAAGGCCTTTCCATCTGGTCATACCTTAACGGCTTTTGCTATCGCAAGCGCCCTCTATTTCTCAACCAATAAAGAAAAGCGTGGGCCGATGTTGTTCCTCTTTTTTGTAGCAATATTGGTCGGCTTATCGCGAAGCGCATTTGGGGCGCACTGGCTAACAGATGTGTTGGGTGGCGCTGGATTTGGACTATGGTGTGGAATATTGGGGGCTATTTTTGCTAATGGCATCCCAGAAAAATATCTTGCAATTAAAGGCATCTGGTTGAGATTTATAGCTGTTGGGGGCATCTGTGCTGTTTATGCTCATCTGACGCAAATCATGGATCATGAATTAAACCTGCCATTGCAATATGCATCCATCGCCATACTGCTCATTACACTTACTTTGTTCATCAAAGCCCAGTTCACCCCGTCACCCAGTAAGGCGGACTAAAGCATCATGTTTAGTTACCGACACGCATTTCATGCGGGTAGTCATGCAGATATTCTCAAGCATTTAATCCTGATTCATTTGGTTGAATATCTCCAAGAGAAGCCTGGCGCCCTAACCATTGTCGATACCCACGCGGGGGCTGGAATTTATAGCCTGAAGGATGGTTTCGCAGCAATCAGCAAAGAGGCTGAGGGTGGGATAGTTCGCCTACTCAAGTATGTTGAGGCAGGAAATCCAATCCCAGAAAGTATTCAGCACTTTTTAGAAATTATTCAATCAGAAAATACTCGGGGGGAATTTAACTTCTATCCAGGCTCACCTTTTATCTTGGCAAACCTATTGAGGTCACAAGATAGACTGAAATTATTTGAACTTCACCCCAAAGAGATTGATGTATTACGCCATAATATTGGCCAACTCAAGCAATCCAAACAGATTGATGTTTATGCTGAAGATAGTTTTGCCAGACTAAAGGGCTTGCTTCCGCCCCCTAGCAGGCGTGGTTTAGTTTTAATTGATCCATCTTATGAGGACAAACAAGATTATCGTCATCTTGAAACAGCAATGGAAGAAGCACTCCAGCGCTTTGCTACTGGCTGCTATGCCATTTGGTATCCCGCACTTTCCAGAAGGGAGGCTGCAGCCCTACCAGATCGTATGAAGAAGATTGCCTCTCAACACAAACGCTCATGGCTTCATGCAGAATTTCGAGTGGAAAATGCACCCGGAGAACGACGTCTGCAAGCCAGCGGCATGTTCATCATCAATCCACCTTGGACTCTCGAAAAGAATTTAGCGCAAGCATTACCGATTTTGATCAAAGCTCTAGGTATAGATAGTGGCGCTCAATTCGTACTGAAGAGTTTTGAGGTTTAAGCAGTAAACCTCAAGGCTTGCTAGTCTCGTACATCAATCATGATTTCATTGCGGCGCATAAAAGGTAGCGTCCAAGGTGGGTTATAGCGAGCAAATTTGGGTATGCTCGCCGCCTGAAGATTTTTAGTCTTCATCCATTCCTCTAGCTCGAGAGTTCTTTCGGCGACCTTATTCTCATTATAAAAACCAGAAAAGCTAAGCACTGCGCGCTTCACGGCCGGAATTTGCCGAAGCTGCACTTTAGAATTGAGGGGTTTCGGAAGGCTCTCCATAGAGTATTCCGCAGGCATTACAAACGACACCGTCCATTTGCCAGCATAGGATTCAATGTTGACTGGGGCAGTCATTGCTATCGCGGCGCCCTTTACTGCTCGCTCTTCTACCACCACTGGAGCAGTCATTGAGATTTTTTCACTAGGCTGATTTTGTCCAAAAATATAGGCTGCAATAAGTCGGAAACCTTGGCTCGATGCTTCGTCTAAATCGCCCTCAACCTGAACCTCTGCCAGGATCATTGGACTATAAGACCTCAACTCAAATGGCGGTGTTTTTTCAAGCACGGTATATTTGGGTTCCTCAACTGCCATTGCTGTACCTATTACTCCAATAGCAATCAAACAGAACAGAATTCGGGAGCAAGTGATTCTCAAGCACTACCCTACCAGTTCGCTTTAAGAGTAAATCCGGAAGCACTGTAATCTAAGCTAGCCTTAGCACCAACAGGCAGCGTAGCCTTATTAGACTGATGACCAAATGGCAAATCAGTCAAGATAGGAATAGAGTCTGGCAAGCGTTTACGGATTACTTCAATTGCTCGCTCTAAAGAATATCCTTTGTCATTATCGTAAAGACGATATGCAGAAAAGCTTCCCAACAAGATGGCAGACTGATTTGCTAGAACGCCTGCATCAAATAGTTGCATTAGCATTCTCTCGACACGATAGGGATGCTCATTTACATCTTCTAAAAATAAGATGCCATTATTGGTCTGCTGCGCTGATGGCAAATAGGGTGTCCCCACTAAACCAGCCAGAATGGTTAAGTTACCACCCCATAAGATTCCTGAAAGCGAATTGCTAACTGTCTTACCTAAAAAGGATTGCGGAGCAGAAACACTGCAATCCAGTTTTCGCTCTTTTATAGCAGTTTCAAAATTCTGCCACATAAATGCATCAGGAGAGATTGCCGCTCCGCTTTCATCTAGCCTCCCAAAATCATAATTCAGCATTGGGCCGGATAAACTGATTGCCCCGGCTTTTGCTAATAATCCTAACTGGAACACTGTGAAATCACTATGACCACAAATTTGCAAGCCGTTGTTAACGGCCTTTGCAATTTCTGACCAGTGAATATCCGCAAGCAAGCGATGTATGCCATACCCACCACGCATTACCATTACAACATTCTGAGGATCAAGGGTGGCTAAATGATTTATCTCCTTTAAACGCTCACTATCAGACCCCGCAAAACGTTCATGAACTCGATGCACGCATTCAGAATTCTGAATAGCAATTCCCTTACTCTTTAACCAGTTGATACCAGCTAAAGGACTTTGATTATCTATGCTTGCCCCAGACGGAGCAATGAGGTGAATCGATTTCAACGCCGCTCCTTAAAAAAGTCTCGTAATAACTGGCCGCATTCCTCAGCCATCACACCGCCCTCAATATGGGTTTGATGATTGATTTGTTTTGAAGAGAATACATCTAAAACACTACCGGCAGCACCTGTTTTTGGATCTGTGGCCCCATAAACAATGCGATCAAGCCTAGCATGCAAGATTGCGCCCGCACACATCGTGCACGGTTCCAGAGTCACATACAAGGTGGCGCCTGGCAAGCGATAATTTTCATCGGATAAGGCTGCCTGTCTTAATGCCAACATTTCAGCGTGCGCACTAGGATCATGATTTGATATCGGCTGATTAAATGCCCTTGAGATCACTTGACCATCGCGGACCAGTACTGCACCTACAGGAACTTCACCAGCAAGAGCAGCCAATTTAGCTTGCTCCAAAGCTTGCTGCATAAACTGGCGATCAAGCTCGATTGGATTCATTTAAGAATGATGAACATCAGCCCAGCAATTAGGGGTTTCGTACAAGCGAAGGGAAGAGAGTTCAAGTCGACCACCAAAAGCTTTATTAAATACAGGCTGCAAAATTGCAAAAGCTGCATTCGCGAGATTTTCTACGGTAGGTACATGCTCCATGATCACTGTTTTGTGATTAGGCAGGCTTTCTAAAAAAGTAACGACCCCCTCATCTTCTTTGGCAACTAGAAATGCATGGTCCCAAAGATCAACAACATATTGATTGGTTAGGCGCTTGATATCACCAAAATCGAGCACCATGCCATCATCAGGCTTGCCAGGGTGATCCGCCACCTCACCAGTCAAAGTGACTTCGATGGCATATCGATGTCCGTGCAGATGACGGCATTGCCCATCATGATTGGGAATACGGTGTCCTGAATCAAATTCAAGACGACGGGTAATGGAGATTGCAGGTTGTTTACTTTTCATTTAGCACTTAATTAATAGCCTTGCTAGCCTTAGCCAGATTATCTTATTCCTATGAGTTTATGAGATTGAAGGCTTAACCTCCAAAGTGGGCGTTTCTGGCAAAGGCCTACCGCTAATTCGGTATTGCTTATTAAATCCGGCCCATCCATTGGTTGCAAGAAACGATTTCGATAATCCATCTTCTCAAAACGAGCCAATAACTTCTCCAACGGATCGTGACCAGGCTGCGGAATGACTAGCTTCAATTCATTTGCTTGTAGCACAATCAATTCTGCGCCCGCTTTAGGGCTAACACAAACCCAATCAATACCAGCTGGAACTTTAATCGTGCCATTGGTTTCAATGGCCACTTCAAAACCTTTTTGATGAAGGGCTGCAATGAGATTTTCATCTAATTGTAAAAGTGGTTCACCGCCAGTGAAAACTACATAGCGTTGCTGTGGCCCTGCAGACGTACTTCGCCAGGAAGCCTCTATTGCATCCGCTAAATCTATGGCGCTCTCAAACTTTCCGCCGCCAATACCATCACTCCCTACAAAATCGGTATCGCAGAATTTACAAACGGCAGTTGCTCGATCTTCTTCACGGCCACTCCATAAATTACAACCTGCGAAGCGGCAAAATATGGCAGCTCGTCCTGCATGGGCGCCCTCACCTTGCAGGGTAGGGAAAAGTTCTTTAACGGTATACATAGCGATGCGGCTATTTTAATCGCTTTAACTACTTCCAGGATATAAGCTGCCATTCTAGATAATCCTCCCAAAAGGCCTCATCCCATCTCATCCCTCCAAGTAGGTAACGCCCAAAAGACCGTCGTATTACCCACCGCCCTACTTCAGGGGCAAGCCATAGCTCTTCCTCGCGATAATTGAAAATCCTAAAGACATCCTGACTCTGAAAATAAGGTAATTCATTGCGATATTTCAAAGTCAAGAACTGTCCAGCTGGAACAGAAATACGCTCCCATTGCAAAGGGCTAATATTCAGGCCCCAGTAATAACTTCCATCTGGATAGCCAAGAACTTGATAACGGGTTCGATAAAAACCATTGCTATCAATATTTAACTGCTCTGGCCACATTGGAATGGCTACTAGGAATTTTTGTGGTGGACTCCAATGGGGATCTTGCAAAACATATCCCCAGGGAGATTGCACCTCATCTGGAAGTGCTCCCTCTTTTAAGCTGGATCTGGCTATACGTACCTCATTGCCTACAGACACTACTTTTTCAGTAACGGTATCGACTATCTCTCCATTAAAAACATTCCGAACTTGATAAACCCACTCCTGGCCCACTTTTGGTGCGCGCACTGTTGGAGCAGGCTTGGGAGCAGATGAAACCACGCCTTGAGGATTGGGGAGTGAAGTAATACACCCAGCCAATAAAAATAGTAGGCTAACAGAGGCGCACTTAAAAAAATAATTCACTTGTATGAACTTAGTTGCCATTGGAAACTGTCTTCCGAAAGAGATACATCAACTTGACCTTGGATTCGATAGGAACCGGATACCTCACGCGCAACCCAGCGCCCAATGTCCGGCGAAAACCAAATGGTTTCCCTATGAACGCAATCAGTCTTATTGTCATCTTCACTTTCATAATTGATGAGATTTTGATACCGCAATGTTAAAAAGTTACCTGCTGGGACTGTAATTTGCTCCCAGCCCTGAGCATTCATTTGCTCCTGCCAACTATAAGCATTTCCAGGGTAGCCAGCCAGTGAATATTTAGCATTCACTTGTTTACTCCAATTCGAAGTAAGCTCCTGAGGCCACAAAGGAATCGCAGGATTGAAGTTGATGATCCTTGTCCACTGGGGATCGGTGACCACCATCCCCCATGAACTTTGAACCTCATTCGGAAGTATTCCGCCGCTCTCATCTGAGCGATTAATCACAATGGATGATCCAATACTCGCGACCCGCTCTGTAATTAGCCCTAAAACTTTCCCATTAAATACATCACGCTTGATGTATGACCATTCCTGACCAACTTTTGGAGGGCGAATTGAAGGTAATGGGTTTGGCTGCGCAACAGGTGTACCTCGTTCATAAGAAAGAGGTATCCCACACGCTACCGGCCCCAAGGCAACAGAGGCGATAAATGTACGACGAGAAATATTCATATAACTTTCCTCAAAAAATTTCTTGCGAATAACTCGCTCAAAGAAGACTTAACTCTTCAACAGTAAAACCTGCCAATTTTCGAGCCTCTAAATTAAATGGGCCTCTTAGAGCTGGAGC
>CAIMPQ010000025.1 GCA_903843315.1 uncultured beta proteobacterium | reverse complement strand
CATGCAGCAATCCTGATGGCTTGTGCAGAGAAGTGATCAAAGCAGGGGTGAGCACAATCTTTAGATAAGGCGAATACCTTGCTTAGCGCATCGGCATAAACACATTGAGTTGCCACAATAGAGAAAGAATCAGAAAAATCTGCGTGGATATCAGATTCCCTCTTGGCTAAGGGGTTGATGATATGACTATGTTTGCGTTCTCTTTTTGAAAAGGACAGACTACTGGTGGCAATCGCTCCATTTTGAATGCTGCCGATTTCAATTAATTGGCTTGGGCTCATTGGATTGCGAATGTGAACGGGCCTTGGAGCGCCGCCAAACGCACGCAGATCACCGCCAGCGTTGACACATCCAGACTCCACTCCATTGAGCTTCAACACCTCTACAGCCAGGTCTACAGCAAAGCCTTTAGCGATACCTCCAAGATCAAGGCAGAGGGGTTTTGAGGATATTATTAACTCAGGAGTGATGAAGTGAATATCTTCGATACCGCCGAAGTGATATTGCGAAAGATCAAGATGCTTCGGTAATAAGCCAGCCGCTACCAGTCGATGGCCAATGCCACAATTAAATAAGCCATTGGATTGTTCGCAAACCTCTTGAGCAATGTTGAGTATTTGAGCGGTCCAAGGATGGATGGCAATTACTGCAAGATGTGATCGTTGGTTGATTGCGCTGAGCTCACTGAGGGGATTATGAAAACTCATGAGATCTTGGACTTGCTTGATGGTAGTAAAGGCTTTTTCAACTGCACTGTGGCGCTCATGTTGATCAACTGAGATCTCGACAAAGGTTCCTAGAAGGGCTTGGCAACGGGTTGTCATTTTGCTTTCAACGCTGCTTCAAATAAAACGGTTACTCGTTTCACCCCATCAGTCAGATGCTTGCACGAGAGGGTGGCACCCCCAATATTCTGAATATCCTGATTGAGTTTGATCGGGTCGGCAGCCGATTTACCGATAAATTGCTTACGCCATGGCGCTTCAGCGACTTCATATCCATAAGATTCCACATATTCCAGTATCTCGACCCCTAAGACGCTACCGTTGGGGCCAATGCCAACGGCATAAGTAATCATTTCGTGCTTGCCAACTACTTCATCAACAATTAGCCAACTGCCATCAGCAGTTTTCCAAATCCGATCTCCTTGAAATGGGTGACGAATGCTAGATGCTTGTCGCATCCTTTCCTGAAGATCATCTGTAATGATGATGGGTGACTTACTTAATTGCTTGTTAGGAAATAATATTTTTTGTGCCTGCTCAACAGAAGAATATATTTTTGCCTGAGCAATGATGGGGATGCTCATCATTGCTAGTCCAGTAACTGTGAAGAGCTTAGGTCTAAAATTCATCATAGGGTGATCTGTTAGTTGAGTGGAAAGCCCACTTTGACGATGAATTCATTCACAGAATGGCTGTCCCAAACTCGAGCGTCTGAACATTCAGCCTCGCCACCACCCATGCAGGTTCCGCCAGCCAATTGGTAACGCCAAGCCCCTGTAACCCACCAATCTTTAGCGGCATAGTGCATATTAGGACCTACAAAAGTGGCACGTTGCACTTGATTGCGTAGATTGAGCTCTGAATAATCGTTATGAAAGCGCGCCTCTACTCCGGCAGACCACTTTGGGGCGAAACGATAGCTAGCGCCAACTAAGAAATCCAGCATGGATTCAGGAACATTGCCGTTCTCAATAAATTTAAGTCGTTCATTTGCAACCACGACGTTGCCAGCCAAAATCAATCGGTCATCAATAAAGTTGGATTGCAAGAGGAGTCTTGCTTCAAGCTCATCTTTATTGCGGCCCCAAGTCGGCTCAATATAAAGACCAATGCCTACAGGGGAAGTAACGGGATTGGTGATGCGGTAAATGGCTTCTAAAGATCCGCCTTCAATACCACTTTTTTTATAAGCAGTTGAGGGATCATGTGACGAGGGAACGCCAAACCCACCAGTGCAGCTTGGCGAATCACCACATGCCTCTGCGTTGGTGTAATTCTGGTCTGCATTGGTGTAATACGAATTGATGTAACCAGCGACTTGCAAATCATTTGTTAATCCATACTCGAGCTCTGTTCGGGCTGTCCATGCATCGTAGGTACCAGCAGCCTGTGCTTTATTGAGTTGTAGACGTTGCTCAAATTCAAGCTTACCTTTGGGTTGAAGGTCTAGTGTGTAGATCCAGCCAAAAACGCCTTCACCCGCATGGGCAAAAGAAAAATGGAGTGCAGCAGCGAGTAAGCAGCTAAAAGCGATCAATCTTTTAATGGTTAATTTCATAGTCATATCAGGTTGGTGGTTGTAAAGTCTAAATGAGAATGGTTCTCAATATAGCATCAAATGAGAATGATTCTCAATTGACTGATATGACCATCTTTAGAAAAATGGCGGAATGTTTAAGGTTTATTGGCTTTGCTTGTAATATTTCTCCCATGAATGCAGAAGCGTTAGAAAAACTCGTTTTGATGAAGATGCCCTTTGGTAAGTACGCTGGGCGTGCTTTGGCAGATTTGCCAGGAAACTATTTAGCCTGGTTTGCGCGCGAGGGTTTTCCGAAAAGTGAGCTGGGACAGCTATTAGAGTTAATGCATACCCTTGATCACAATGGATTGCGTGGTTTACTTGCGCCTATTCAGCGCGCGCATGGCTTAGAAGCCAGGTCAAAATTACTTTGAACGAACGATTACGGTGACGCGATTGCGTTCATAAGTAACAGTTGGAGAATCGGGCGGACTGCTTTGAACCTGACTGGGAATAATTGGGCTTTGAGTTTGAATTTGTGTAGCAATCTTCTGAGCTAGTTCCCTATTGCGGTCATATTGAATCTGAATGCTTGCGACCCGACCTTCTTGAATGCTTTTGATGAGCTGATCTACCTTCGCAGGTGCGAAGTTATCAAAGAAGACTGGATACCAGCCGCCCATAAGGACCTTATTTGGTTTTGGTTCTGTCGGTATCTGCTGTGACACATGGGATTCTCCATTCACGGGCAAATGAAAATCAATCCCTGTTTTTTGCATTAAGTCTTGATAGGTAATTGGTGGACTCATGCTGGCTTCGTTGGTGTTCTCAACCCAATAAGCCCAGGCCTGTTTTTTATTGGGGTCATAAACCAATTTATACAGATGGCTCGGAATAGTGACTCGACCTTTCCCAATACTTCCACTATTTCCGGTAGAGCCGGTAAAGACGTAGACATCCCCAGCAGTTCTCTTGATATACAGCCTGGTTGGCTCTTCTACATTCTTGGCCCAAATGCCCTGATTATTTTGTCGTGCCTGGGGCATCATGTTAGCCAAGGAGAAAGACTGGGCCATCGACCTTTCATTACTCATATCACCCGCTGGGGCATTGTGGCCGCGGTCGTAGCCACTGCCACGATAATCTGAGAGCAGTGAGCGTTCTGAGAACGGCAGTCGGGCCTCCTCATAAAACTGATTGCTTCTTCGGGGGTGTGGGGCTAGTAATTGTTCTCGACTCAGCTTTTCCACTGTATAGATAGGCTTCTTATCAGTCGGCGAGTAATAGATAGCAAAACTATCAAAGCAAAGATCGCGCCCAATTTGCTGACTAGTAGGAACTTGTTGATTTGGGAATAGCTCCTTGCATTCATCAAATAAGGCATAGGCACTGAGGGGTGCTATTAGCGCTAAGAGGGTAATGAATGTACGAAAGAGTTTCATAGAAGCTAAGTGTAGGGTGTGCCGTAAGCGCTTTCCTCATTTTTGCCAAAGCTAGCTATAGGGCTAATAAGGGGCTAATCAGAATCTGGGTTTGCCGAGACCAAAAAATCCAATTCAGCGCTCTCTTGAAATCAGAAATGCTTTAGAAATAATGCCTTGCAGCATTTTTTGCTTTGTACTACCGGTAGAAATAAGAGCCCCTTTAAACACTAGATATATGGTTATTGAGTTCTATTTTTCGCTGAAAATCGTAAAAAAGTCCCAAATTAGTCATTTTTTTACACTATGAAATTAGTGGCCCCTAACATCTATAAGTTGTTGAATTCAATAGACTAATTATAAAAATGAGAGGCCTTATACGGGATCTCCCGTATTTCCATATCGAAAAGTTATCGAAATACAGTTGCTTATGCTTGACTTGATATAAGAACCTTCTTAGGATGACCCATGTTTTTAAGATATTGCGATGCAACATAAATCAGAGTATCGATTTTTGAGGGGTCGCAAAAAAAGAATGAGTAAATGTATAACGAACAATTTGAGTGAGATGCAGGATCCGCAACCAGTCATGCTGGCTGCTAAAGATCTGCTTGCACATGCAATGACCCCGGTTTACCGCGTCATTAATGGCTTACTCGTTGTAGGTGTCTTCATGGTTGTAGGCTTCTGGCTTTCTGGTAACGGCACCAATGCAGGTCCTTTTGATCTTGCCCGTATCCTGGTTCCTGACGAAGCTCGCCATATGGTGTGGAGCAATGGTTTTGGCATGCTCGAACAATATAAGGCCGCAAACGAAGATAGCAATCAAGCTGCAAGTACTGAAATCGCTTCAGTGATCTACGGTAAATCAAATGCCGCCTCTGTTGGGCTCAATGCCGCTAAGCATCAGACGGTAGCTTTATTGATGCCATCGGTCGCCCAGTTGCAAGTGAAGTCGATCTCCCACTTGGCTGATCGTATTCCTACATCCAAGATGGATCCGCAGGCTTTAGACGGCAACTTAATGGGTTCGATTCAAAATCAACGCGCTGTTGCTGATTTTTTTGAGAAGAAATACAGCCTGGATCGCGCCAAGATTGAAGAGTATGTTTCGAATACGATTTTGATTGCCAAAGAAGTCAACATTGATCCTGTGTTGCTCTTAGCGGTGATTTCTGTTGAGTCTAACTTCAACCCGAATACAAAAAGTCATGCTGGTGCAGAAGGTTTGATGCAGGTAATGACTTCAGTGCATAAAGATAAGTACGCTTTATACGGCGGTACAGCCGAAGCGGTAAAGCCAGAGGTAAATATTCGTGTTGGCGCCTATATCTTGAAATACCTGATTGCCACCGCAGGCTCATTGCGTAATGGTTTGAAGTATTACGTTGGTGCTGCCAATGCAGAAGATGATGGTGGTTATGCTGATAAGGTGATAGCGGAGAGAAATCGCTTGATTAGCCTTTGCCAAATTCGTTCCACCAATCGTTTAACTCTGAACGGTAAGGATTTACGTTCTTAATTAGCGCTACAGTTCCTTAAAAGAATCTCAGTAAAAAGGCCACCTTCGGGTGGCCTTTTCTTAATGCCTCTATTAAAAGGCAGGGATCAATTTACGCCATGCAATTCAACATCAAATACGAGGGTGGCATTTGGTGGAATGACGCCGCCTGCTCCACGGGCACCATAACCCATTTCAGATGGGATGATCAGGGTGCGCTTGCCACCAATTTTCATACCAGCAACACCTTCATCCCAGCCTTTAATCACGTTACCAGCACCTAAGGGGAAGCTGAACAGCTGACCACGGTCTAGTGAGCTATCAAACTTCTGACCTTTATGGTCAGGGGCATTTTCGTCATATAGCCAGCCTGTGTAATGGACGTCGACATGATTGCCGGCGGATGCTTCTTTTCCGTCGCCTACAACGGTATCAATTTTTTTGAGTTCACTCATGATGGTTTCCTATTTCACGCAAATGGGATGGCTAGTATATTCTGAGCTCTATATATCCTGTTGGTGAACTCAATTTAACCGAAACGTATGACCAATTATTGGCCTAATTCTGCATATCAAACCCTGGCGGTCAGCCCTGATCGACAATTATTGGTGACCGACGACTTTTTGCGTACGTATATGCAAAGACCAGAGTTGAGTTTGGTTCCTGAATCTTGCGCTAAGGAGCAATCCTTACATCAACGCTTAACAGAGAACCCGCGAGCTGAGATTGCTGAGAGTGATATTGCTGCAATGGCCGATGAGGATATTCAAGAAAACTATCGCGTGTGGTTGCGGTATCGGGTGCGTATATTAGCGGCTCACTCTTTAGAGAGTTTCTATATGAGTTTATTCACAGGTGAAGGTGTCGATGTACCCCCTTTGTTTGTTTCTCAGCTTGCCCAGATTTTTGTACGACATATCTTGGGTGAAGATGCTCATCCATTAGAAGCGCGTATGGGTGAACTCTTTTTTAGAACCCAGAAGATCAGCGTTATTGAAGACGGTATTGTGATGGGGGCGGATGAGGAGACGGTGGTACGTAATGCTCAGGCAGGCGATACCGGAAATATTATGGATTTGCTGAAGGGTAAGTCCATGACGATGAGGTCGGCTGATTTAGATGTGTTGCATGAAGACAATGCGGATGAATATTGGGCCCGGAATGCGCATTTTGACTTTGCGGTGCAACTCAATTTTGGTCATGAGCCGATTAATCATTTTTGCCGTGTTCTAGAAAAATGGATTCAGCATTTTTTAGGTGCCAGTGTCCGCATTACTCCCATGCAACAAATTACCGATCCTAAATGGTCCTGGCATGTGGGTTTAGACGCTGTAGCTACTGAAATACTCAATAAGCTCTTCAACAAAGAGCTGGTGGAAGCTGATGAGCTTGAGAAGATCATTTGCCTATTCCGTTTGGACTTCATTGATGAGGCTGCGGTGGCAAAAGCTCAGGCAGGCAAACCAGTCTATATGGCGATCGCGATGAATGAGCAGCAGCAGTTGAAATTGAAACCTCAAAACCTGTTATTCAATTTACCGCTAGCCAAGTCTTCTTAAAGATTTCTTAGGTCGAATGTACTTTACGATGCTTCTTGTTCTGGCTTGCGAGCCACAGAAGCGCTACCGCTGTCACAATGACCGGAACGAGTGAACCAATATTCAGAATGCTCCATCCCTGGGAAGTAATCAGCGCGCCGGATCCGAATGAAGTAAATGCCATGGTGCCAAAAACAAAAAAGTTAATAGCCGCCTGCGCCTTGTCTCGCTCATTGGGTTTG
>CAIMPQ010000024.1 GCA_903843315.1 uncultured beta proteobacterium | reverse complement strand
GGACCTGATCTAGCAAAACTCTCAGGCGTACATGCTTTAACGGATGTAACGGGCTTTGGTTTAGCTGGTCATACCTTGGAATTAGCCAGAGGCTCAAACTGCACGGCCCATATTGACTGGAGTCAAGTTCCCCTACTCTCTAACGTACAAACCTTCGCTGATGACGGAGTCATTACAGGTGCCTCTGATCGTAATTGGCAGAGTTATGGATCTGACGTTGGAATACCAGCAAGCTTTACACCTGCACAGCTTGCTCTATTAACAGATCCACAAACTAGCGGCGGCTTATTGGTTTCTTGCAGTCCAGATTGCGTTAAGGAAGTGCTGGATATTTTTAACCAACATCATTTCTTAGGTGCTCGCGTCATCGGCCAGATGAGCAAGCACCAAGAGAAACCGTTGGTAGTTTCTTAATCTACTTTCTTTAGATTGAACACGCTTGAGAAATCAAGCTGCCCATTACCCGCTTTACTATGGGACTGATAAAGTTGCTGAGCCAATTTACCCAATGGCACGCTAGCATCTAAATTTTCTGCATTCTCAACAGCAAGGCCTAAGTCTTTTAACATTAAGTCGACGCCAAAACCGCCAGCATAGGCTTTTGATGAGGGCACATTCTCCATTACGCCGGGACAGGGGTTGTACAACTCCAAAGTCCAATTGCGACCTGAGCTTTTAGACATGATGTCGGATAACACTTTGGGATCTAGTCCATTAGCAATACCTAAGCGCAAAGCTTCACTCGTTCCCAGCATCTGAATACCTAAAAGCATGTTGTTGCAGACCTTCACCGTCTGTCCTGCACCACTGGCACCTGCATGGAAAATATTCTTGCCCATTATTTCCAGTAATGGACGGGCTTTATCTACATCTTTTACCTCTCCGCCCACCATAAACGTCAATGTGCCCGCTTGCGCTCCAGCAGTTCCGCCTGAAACCGGCGCATCGATCATGGGAAAACCCTGCGCTTTTGCTGCAGACGCAACCGCTTGAGCAACTTTAGGGGAAATGGTTGAGCAATCAATCAACAAAGTTTTGGGACTAGCGTTAGTCAGAAGACCACCCTCACCCAGATACAGGCCTTCTACATGTTTGGATGCTGGCAGCATACTAATCAGCACTTCCACATCCTTAGTCGCGGTAATCACATCCGGTGCAACCGTACCACCGGCAGCGGCAAACGCCTCTAACTGACTTTTTGCTAAATCAAATCCTGTAACTTGATGCCCTGCCTTCAAAAGATTGAGAGCCATTGGCAAGCCCATATTACCTAGACCAATAAATGCGATTTTCATATTGTTCCTAATGAATGTTTCTATTGTTTTCTGGCAGCTAAATAATGAACGCCTTGTGGCCCATAAGTCTCTGCATGAACCTCTTCTAAACCTAAGTGAAAGATATTCCCAGGTCTATATGTTTTGGTAAGCCCCTGAATGATCAAATCAATCTCACCCTCCAAGACGAGTGCCTTTACTTCGAATGGATGGGTATGATCATCCAAATGACCATTGGGCTCTCTTAGTACCCCAACCGGCTCCGGATAGCCCTCCTGCTGAAGCATCTCAATAAATTGCGCCTTGCTCATGACCTCACTATAGCGTGGATATAAACTCCTTACACAAGACTCTATATGGGGTGAAATATGACAGTGAAAGTAATTGGATTAATTGAGTTAACCGATCAAGCTGCTTTCGAGCAATATCGTAGCCAAGTTGGGCAAACGGTAGCCCTTTACAAGGGAAGTATTGATGTTCGAGGCGTTGTGAATGCACTCTTCTGGAATGAGCTTGATTGCGCGCCTTTTAGTGCTTTTGTGGAACTAAGCTTTTCAAGTCAGGAAGATGCGCATGCCTGGGCTCATAGCCCTGAATACCAAGCCCTAGTTGCAATACGTAATAAAGCGATGAAACTCACGCTCTTTAGCGCAAGCATTTAAGCTATGCACATAAAAAAGAAGCCTAGCTTTTGAAGGCTAGGCTTACAAATCAATAAGGCTGGAAATTACTTCTTAGCTTCCATTGCCTCTTTTGTAGCGGTGATTTCTTTGCGACGCTCTTTGCATGCGCCAGCGATTTCTTGCAAGGCTTTACGAGCACGTGCAGCAGATGCCTTAATACCTTTTTCAATGAATTTTTCGTTTTCAGCTTTATATGCTTCAAAAGCAGCCAACAATGTATCGTGTTGTGACATCTTGTCTCCCATTCTTAAAAAATTATTCATACCAACAACGGAGTCAGTATATCCCCATAAAAACTATAGGAATTACCCCTTTTCATCAGGGATAACTCTTAGACGCGGTACTTCAGACAAAATGCTTTAATTACATAAAAATATGTTGGAGACACCCAAAATGCTCAGAAATATCCTACTTTTACTGATTACTAGTGCACTTTCCCTAACGGCGGGCGCCCAAACCAGCTCCTGGCCGTCCTCAAGCAAGCCAATAACCTTTATTAACCCCTTTCCTCCTGGAGGGGCTGTAGACGCCTTTGGGCGCCCTCTAGCCAAACAGCTATCGACCCAATTGAATGACTCCATCGTGGTCGACAATCGCGGGGGTGCCGGAGGGACTCTGGGTGCTGCAGTTGCAGCAAAAATGGCTCCCGATGGTTACACCTGGCTTCTTGGTGCAGTGCATCACTCCATTGCTCCAAGCATGTATACCAATTTGTCCTATGACATCACCAAAGATTTTGAGCCGATTGCCATTATTGGCAGCGTGCCTCATGTGATTGTTGTGAACCCAACGAAGTTCCCTAAAAATGATTTGAAATCAATCATTGAAGAAATTCGTAAGCACCCAGGAAAATATAACTACGCCTCCACTGGTAATGGCACCTCACAGCACTTAACTGGTGAGTTGTTTAAGATGCAAAATAAGTTATTCATTACACACATTCCTTATCGTGGAACTGGGCCAGCACTGCAAGATGTGGTTGCAGGACAAGTGGATATGATGTTTGATACCTTAGCAGGTGCCGCGCCGTTTATTAAGAGCGGTCAACTTATTGCTGTTGCTGTTGCTACCCAAAAGCGAGTGGATGCTTTTCCAAACGTCCCCACTGCTCAAGAATTGGGAATATCGAACTTCGTCGTGTCTAGTTGGTACGCCATGTGGGCTATTAAAGGTACTCCGAAGGATATTATTGAGAAAATGAGTGCGGAAGTACAAATCGCACTCGCCTCTCCAGAGATCAAGGAACGCTGGGCGGCGATGGGCGCTAGCGTGCCCAAGATGACGCGCCCAGAATTAACGGTCTTTATCAATCAAGAAATTGTGCGTTGGAATGAGGTAGTTAAAAAATCGGGTGCGAAGTTAGATTAATTAAAACAGAAAAATAACTAAGAACATGATGAGTATCAATACAAAAAATTATTCCTATGTGCGCAACAAACTTCTGAATAAAGAAGAAATTGCTTTTTTAGATGTCCGCGAGGAAGATCCCCACGCCCAAGAGCATCCTTTATTTGCCGCTAATGTCCCACTTTCACGAATTGAATTTGATGCCTATGGAAAATTGCCGAATAAAAATGTTCCTATCGTCACCCTTGATGATGGCGAGGGATTTGCTGAGTTAGCGGCTCAGCGATTAATTGCCCTCGGCTATAGCGATGTGTCCGTATTTGAGAATGGCGTGCAAGGTTGGAAGGCCTCTGGCGGGGAACTATTTCGTGATGTCAATGTACCAAGTAAATCCTTCGGCGAACTCGTGGAGTCCAAGCGCCATACCCCCTCCCTCTCTGCCCAAGAAGTCAAGAAGCTCATTGACGATAAAGCAGATGTAGTGGTGGTAGATGTACGGCGCTTTGATGAGTACAGCACGATGAGCATCCCAACCGGTATTAGCGTACCTGGTGCTGAGCTGGTATTGCGCTTGCCTGAACTTGCTCCCAACCCAAAGACCAAGATTATTGTGAACTGTGCTGGTAGAACCCGCAGCATTATTGGCACCCAGTCCCTCATTAACGCTGGTATTCCGAATGAAGTGAATGCTTTACGCAATGGCACTATTGGTTGGACTTTGGCTGGACAAGAGCTTGATAAAGGACAGAGTCGTAAATTTAAAGAAGTGAGCGAGAGCACGACAACTGAAGCAGCTGCTCGAGCTCGTAGTGTTGCTGATCAAGCCCAAGTCAAACGCGTTAGCCTTGCTGATACGGAACCATGGAAATCCCAATCGGATCGTACGACTTATTTTTTCGATACTCGTACTCCAGAAGAATATGAAGCTGGCCATCTACCCGGCTTTCGCTCTATGCCAGGCGGTCAACTGGTTCAAGAAACAGAAATGGTGGCCCCCGTTCGTGGTGCCCGCATTGTTTTAAGCGACCCAAGTGGTGGCGGAGTCAGGGCCAATATGCCAGCCTCCTGGTTAGCGCAAATGGCCTGGGATGTTTATGTAATCGATGACGTGAAGTCTTCTGATCTAAAAGAAAAGGGTTTATGGAAGGCGCCATTACCAACCCTCCCAATTGTTCCTACTGCAGATGCAATGACTGTATCCAACTGGCTGAAGACGGATAGCAACACCATCGCCATCGACTTCAGCACGCATGCTAATTATGTAAAAGGCCATATTCCGGGTAGTTGGTATGCCTTGCGATCACAGCTTGCTGATGCCATCAAACAACTTCCGCAAGTAGATCGCTATGTGCTGACGAGTTTCCCTGCTGAACTCAGTCACTTTGTGGCCCAAGAATTTCAGGGGCTTACAAAAGCCGAGGTAGTCGTATTAGAAGGTGGCAATTCTGCGTGGGCCGCTGCTGGCCTTGAAATGGAGAAAGGCCCCAGTCATTTAGCCTGCCCGCCCTTAGATCGTTATAAGCGACCTTATGAAGGCACTAGCGTAGATCCTGCGGCTATGCAGGCCTATTTAGATTGGGAATTTGGTTTAGTGGCACAACTGGGCAAGGACGGAACCCATCACTTCTGGGTTCTCTAATCCTTGCAGTTGGTTTTGTCTAGCTAACTGAGCAGTTAAGCAATCTTATTGCGAATAATTCCGACGCCAGTAATTTCTGTTTCCATGACATCGCCTGGTTTCAGAAACTCTGGCGGCTTCCTGCTGAAGCCAACGCCAGATGGAGTTCCCGTTGCAATGATGTCCCCAGGTAACAAAGTGAGACTACGTGACAACTCAGAAATGATCACTGGAATCTTGAAGTACATCTGCTTATAGCTGGCGTTTTGTTTTTCAACACCATTGACGCGACAAATAATCCGGGTATCTTGGAGGTCTACTCCGCCGGCAGTCACAATCCAGGGGCCCATTGGCCCATGTCCATCCAAGCTCTTACCTTTAAACCACTGACCTGAATGGCGCTTTTGTTGTACATCGCGTGCAGTTGTGTCGTTGTAAGCGGAATAACCAAAGACATAATCCATCGCACTCTCTTCGGAAATATTCTTACCCTTCTTGCCAATGACAAGGGCCAACTCCGCCTCCCAGTCAATCGCGGTCGAGTAACTGCCGTCATAAGGAATAGTATCAAACGGGCCATTCATGGTTTGCGTCCCTTTAGTAAAGAGTACTGGAACCTTTGGATACTCTTTCACTGTTTTATCTTCGCGATTCTGCATGCCCTCTTCAAAATGGTCTAAATAATTCCAACCTACGCAGTAAATATTGCTTTGTGGCTTTGGTATTGGTGATAACAAAACTACTTGGTTCACATTCACTAATTTGGAACCACGATTTTTGAAAATAGCCGCTAATTCCAT
>CAIMPQ010000023.1 GCA_903843315.1 uncultured beta proteobacterium | reverse complement strand
GCAAACATCATTAGCACTACTTCTGTTAGTCGCGGACCAAAACGATCCAAACCTAAACCAACTGGAATCTGAGCAAAACCAAAACCAAAAAAGTACGCTGCCGACAAAAATCCTAGCTGCGTATTGCTCAGATGCAAATCATTAATTAATTCAGGTGCAATGACGGCATTAATTGACCGAAATGCATATGAAAAAAAATACGCGCAAGCAAAGCTTAGAAAAACACTCGTAGCCGCCCTAGCCTTAAGCGGCAACTCAATAGGAATATGTGGTTGGGAGCGCCAGTACGATGACATCATTAATTCGGATGAAACTCATCAAAGAAATTAGCGTACTCTTCCGTAGAGAAAAAGGTTCTAACATCAGGTTGCACTAAACCCGTATGCAAAATAGATACTTGATAAAGCCAGATACCTCCGTTTTCGGTAGGTTTTATTATCCAGCGAACACGCATAGCCTGCTGAGTGGTATTAGTCGACTTAAATTCTAAAAAATAATCTTTTGTTGGCATACGTTGATGATTGGCTGTTTGGTACATGCCATCTGAGTTAACTGCTGTTAACTGATCTACGCCTGCATTTCTAAAAAGATTTTCTTTTAATTGTGCTAACAAGGTTGCTAACAACTCGGTTTGTTGCTTACTTAAATAGATAGAACCAATTGAATAAATATCATCATCTATTTTTACGGCCTCAAGAGTTTGAAGCAACTCTTGATCTTGATAGGGAATGCGTCGCTCTATCTTATCTGGCTTACCAGGAAATAAAGCGGTATAACTTTCCTGGGGTGACTGAACGGTACGCCAGTCTAGTTTTGGACTGCAGGCGGCTAGAAGAATTGCGACTGCTAGTAAGACAACTGCTTTGGCAAAACTTTTAGACAACTCCCGCTCCGTGGGCCTGTTGATCCGCATGGTAACTAGAGCGCACCATCGCCCCTACAGCAGCGTGTGAGAAGCCCATGGCATAAGCCTCTTCTTCAAACATTTTGAAAACATCCGGATGAACATAGCGGCGCACTGGGAGGTGATGGCCTGATGGTGCCAGGTACTGGCCGATAGTGAGCATATCAATATTGTGCTCACGCATATCGCGCATGACTTCTAATATTTCTTCATCCGTTTCACCAAGACCAACCATCAAACCACTTTTGGTTGGAATATGAGGAAAGCGCTCTTTGAAATCCTTTAATAATTTTAAAGAGTGTAGGTAATCTGCCCCAGGTCTAGCCTCTTTGTACAAACGGGGAACCGTTTCTAGATTGTGATTCATTACATCTGGCAGACTATGAGGCGCGTGCTCGGCAAAAATATCTAATGCTTTCTCTAAACGTCCACGGAAATCAGGCACCAATACTTCAATACGGGTATTAGGAGAAACTGCGCGTGATTGCGAAATACAATCAACATAATGCATTGCACCGCCATCTCGTAAATCATCACGATCTACACTGGTAATCACTACGTAATTTAATTTCAATGCAGCAATCGTACGGGCTAAGTTAGCGGGCTCTTTCAGATCGAGTGGGTCCGGCCTGCCATGCCCAACATCGCAAAACGGGCAACGACGGGTGCACTTATCCCCCATGATCATGAATGTAGCGGTACCTTTGCCAAAGCACTCGCCAATATTGGGACAACTTGCTTCTTCGCAAACGGTAACAAGCTCGTTTTCACGTAAGATTTTTTTGATCTCATTAAAACGAGAATTTCCAGATGCCGCTTTAACCCGAATCCAGTCTGGTTTTTTTAATACCTCCACCAAGGGAATAATCTTGATCGGAATACGTGCAGTCTTCTCGCTCGACTTTTGTTTTCGAGAAGCGTCGTAATTCAAGTCTTGGCGTGCCTCGATAGGATTTTCGGGATTCGTTTTATTTATGGTCATGATGGCATTAGTTGCTTTTGTAAATGCTCCAAAAGCCTTTGGCTAATAGTGTCTATATTGTCCTTGATCCCAAGAGTTTGCATATCAACCGTCTTTAAACCCTCGTATCCACAGGGGTGGATTCGCCCAAAAGCCTCTAAATCGGTTGCTACATTCAGTGCTAAACCATGATAAGAACAGCTTTTAGAGACTTTCAAGCCCAAAGCAGCGACCTTTGCTCCAATCCATTCCGGTGGAATTCCGGACTGATTGGCCACATAAATCCCGGGTGCTCCCGGATGCCTCTCTGCTTGGATCCCAAAATCTGCCAGAGTATCAATCAGCGCCTGCTCAATACGCGAGACCAATTCTTTTACAAAAATCCCAAGGCGCTTGAGATCTAGAAGGAGATAAACAACAATCTGCCCCGGGCCGTGATACGTTATCTCACCACCACGATCAACCTGTACCAGCGGAATTTGATTACTTGGAGAATGTAAATTACTAGCATCCCCGGCAAGCCCCAACGTAAAGACAGGTGGGTGTTCTAAAACCCAGATTTCATCTGGAGTTGCACTGTTGCGTTCTTTGGTAAACGCTTGCATCGCCTCATATGTTGATGCGTAGTCCACCAATCCAAGATGTTTTATCAAAACTGACATCGAGCAATTAAAGAACGATGCTAACTAATGGATGCGTAGATAAAGTTCGATACAACTCATCTAACTGCTCACGACTAGTGGCGGTAATTGGCAGAGTAATTCCTAAATAATTTCCATCCTTAGAGGGTCTTTGTTCAACCTTGCTCTCATCAAACGTTGGATCAAATTGCTTGGCAATGTGAATAATTGCTGGCAAATATTCCGGATTGGCTTTACCCATAACCTTGATGGGAAATTGGGATGGATATTCAATCAGTGATTTTTCTTCAGCCATCATTTTTAGAGCCTCTTATTGTTTGCGATGATCTGGCATACCAAGCCATGCACCAGTAATGATGTTGCGAATGCAATGTAAGCGGCGATGAAAAAAGTGGTCAGCACCAGGGACTACTTGCACAGTCAATTCTTGGGGACGTGCCCAATCCAACACATCTATCAAAGGAATAGTTTCGTCTACTTCCCCATGAATGAGAATGGTATCTACAGGTACTGGAGCCAAGGTCCATTTACCAGCGGCACTGCCAACCATCACCAAGCGTTCGGCTGGACGCCCCAAGTCCGAAAGCCTTTGAACCAAATGGCTTCCAACAAAACTGCCGAAGGAGAAACCCGAAACCACGAGTGGCAAAGTGTTTGAACCAGAAACCCAAGATTGATTCAGGGTTGCCTCAAATAGAGCCCAGCTAGATGGGGTACGCATCCAATCCGTCACATGCAATAAATCTTCCAATTCGCCAACGCCATCATCATGCACCCCTGCGGTGCCACCCACACCACGAAAATTAGGGCGGACGCTTACGTAACCAAGTTGATTAAAAGCACGGGCCATAGTCTGGGCAACTTTGTTATCCATTGTGCCGCCCATGAGCGGGTGTGGATGCGCGACTAAAGCT
>CAIMPQ010000022.1 GCA_903843315.1 uncultured beta proteobacterium | reverse complement strand
TGGGCGCCCTCACCTTGCAGGGTAGGGAAAAGTTCTTTAACGGTATACATAGCTATATACCTATTTTAAGCGCTTTGCCTACTTCCAGGAGATAAGCTCCCACTGTAGATAATCTTCCCAATAGGCATTCGCCCAAAAGACGCCGTTGGCTAAATATCGGCCATAACCCCTTCTTATGGCCCACCTACCAATTTCTGGAGCTAGCCAGACATCCTCTTGACGATAATTTGCTAGTCTGAAAAGGTCATTACTTTCAAAATAGGGTGCCTCATTTTGATAATGGATCGTCGAAAATTGTCCTGCCGGGACTGTAATCCTCTCCCATTGGAGCGCAGTGACATTAAGCCCCCAGTAATAACTAGAGTCTGGATAACCGGGCACCTGATATCGAGTTCGATAAAAACCAGACCATTTTGGAAGTAACTGCTCTGGCCATAATGGCAATGCCTGCTGAAAGACCTGAGGAGGGCTCCAATGCGGATCCTGAACAACAAAGCCCCATGGAGATTGAATTTCATCTGGCAAAGGACCGGCTTTAACACTGCTACGCTGAATACGAACCTCTTTGCCTACAGAAACAATGGTTTCGGTAACCACATCGATCAGGCTCTGATTGAAGACATTGCGGACGTTATAAACCCACTGCTGCCCTACTTGAGGGGGTCTTACTTTAGGGGGGACTTCAGGTTGGGGCAACACACTTCCAGATGGATAGGGTTGAGAAGAAATGCAAGCCCCCAATAATCCAGTCAGGATTAATAAAAGAATTCTGTGCAGATAGCTTGCTTGAAAAATTGAAGTCATCGCAGAATCACTTTCTTAAAGAGGTTATTGGCCAAGAAGATCAAGCTCTTCAGACGTAAACCCAGCCTGCTCTCTTGCCCGAAGATTGAAGGGGCCTCTTAATGCTGGAGCACGATACTGTTTTGCCAAATCTTGATAAGCTTTTATTGGTGACAGATTTTCTTGAGCACATAAAAAATTGAACCACTGATTACCAATCAATACATGTCCAACCTCATCCCTAAGGATAATCTCTAATATTTCTACAACTCTATGATCTTTTATCTGCTTGAACCGATCGCGAATAGCCGGAACTGCATCTAATCCGCGTGCCTCCATCGTTCTTGGAACAAGCGCCATTCTTGCAATGACCGCATCTGAGGTTCTCTCCACCATCTCCCATAAGCTATTGTGAGCAGGAAAATCACCGTAAGCTAATCCAAGGGAGTGCAAGTGATCTTCAATTAAACTGAAATGGTAAGCCTCTTCTTTGGCCACTTTTAACCAATCTGCGTAGTATTGTGCAGGCATTTTGGCAAATCGCCAGATGGCATCTAAGGCAAGATTCATGGCGTTAAATTCAATGTGGGCCAGAGAATGTAGTAAAGAATGTCGGCCTTCGACCGTATGCATTGCTCTTTTAGGAACTGTTAACGGTGGCACTAATTCAGGGCGGAGTGGCCGACCGGGGAGCTGAAGTCCTTCTGCGCTCAGACAAGTAGAGGGATTTAGGCTAAGTCGCCCATAAAGCTGATCATCAAATAATTGGCTAAGGCGCTCTACCTTAGTCTTGGGATCCGTAAGCAACAGTATTTCAAGGGCGGATTGTCGTAACTCACTCATCTACAGCAGTCGACTAGGTTTTTATTCCCACTCAATCGTAGCTGGCGGTTTGCCGCTGATGTCATAGACGACCCGATTGATGCCGCGCACTTCATTGATGATGCGATTAGAAACTTTACCTAATAACTCATGTGGCAAATGCGCCCAGTGCGCAGTCATAAAGTCTTGCGTCTGAACTGCTCGGAGTGCCACAACATACTCATATGTTCTGCCATCCCCCATCACACCAACTGACTTCACTGGCAAGAACACCGCAAATGCTTGGCTAGTAAGCTCATACCAAGACTTCTGAGTTGCCTCATCTATGGTGTTGCGCAGTTCTTCAATGAAGATGGCGTCTGCACGTTGGAGCAGACTAGCAAACTCCACTTTCACCTCACCCAAAATACGAACCCCTAAACCGGGCCCAGGGAATGGATGGCGATAAACCATCTCACGCGGCAAGCCCAATGCAACACCGAGCTCGCGTACCTCATCTTTAAACAACTCGCGCAATGGTTCTAGCAACTGCAGGTGCATATCATCAGGCAAACCACCGACATTATGGTGGCTCTTAATGGTATGAGCACCCTTCTTGCCCTTGCCCGCTGACTCAATCACGTCTGGATAGATCGTTCCCTGTGCAAGCCACTTTGCATTTTTAATTTTTCCAGATTCAGTCTGGAAAATTTCCACGAATTCTTTACCAATAATTTTGCGCTTCGCCTCTGGATCAGCAATACCTGCCAACTTGCTCATAAACGTGTCTTTTGCATCGACACGAATCACCTTAACACCCAGATTGCGTGCAAACATCTCCATGACCATGTCGCCTTCATTTAAGCGAAGCAAACCATGATCAACAAATACACAAGTGAGCTGATCACCAATTGCGCGATGAATTAATGCCGCCGCAACACTGGAGTCAACACCGCCAGACAAACCGAGAATGACTTCTTCATCCCCAACTTGCTTGCGAATATGCTCAACAGCTTCGGCAATATAATCACCCATTACCCAATCTGGTTTGCATCCGGAAATTTGATGTACAAACCGCTCCAGAATGGCAGTGCCTTGAATAGTATGAGTAACTTCTGGATGGAACTGAAATGCGTAGAAATGGCGCTCTTCATCCGCCATGCCGGCGATAGGACAAGAATCAGTGGAAGCCATCAATGTAAATGATGGCGGCAAAGTAGTAACTGAATCACCATGGCTCATCCACACCTTCAGAATGCCGTGGCCTTCACTGGTAGAAAAATCCTGAATACCTTTAAGGAGCTTTGTATGGCCATGAGCACGAACCTCGGAGTAGCCAAACTCACGTGCTTTACCCAAAGACTCTGCAGATGCTACTGCGCCACCAAGTTGGCTTGCCATGGTTTGCATGCCGTAGCAAATACCTAAAACCGGCACACCTAATTCAAAAACAATTTGAGGTGCACGCGGACTGCCGTCTTCAGTAACTGAACTGGGGCCACCAGAAAGAATGATTCCTTTGCCGCCCTGTTCTTGAATAAATTTACGAATAAATTCTGGATCGCAATCATAGGGATGAATCTCTGAATAGACTTGTGCATCGCGCACACGCCGAGCAATTAATTGAGTTACTTGTGAACCAAAGTCGAGAATCAGTATTTTGTCGTGCACGAAAGAACCAGTCTTAAATTCAGCCTTAATTTCAGCTTTTGTTTACTTATTAATCAATGTGGTAATTCGGTGCTTCCTTGGTGATTTTCACATCATGCACATGCGACTCGCGCACACCCGCAGAGGTGATTTCCACAAAATTGGCTTTTTCATGTAGCTCTTCAATTGTTTTGCAACCCAGATAACCCATGGAGGAACGAATACCACCAGTCAATTGATGCAAGATGGCAAGAACGCTACCTTTGTACGGGACCTGACCCTCAATTCCTTCAGGCACCAGTTTTTCAGCATTCGCAACGATGTCGCTTTGGAAATAACGATCGGCAGAACCATCCGCCATCGCGCCCAAAGAACCCATGCCTCGATAACTCTTATAGGAACGTCCTTGATAGAGGAACACTTCACCGGGAGCTTCTTCAGTACCAGCAAACATACCGCCCATCATCACAGAACTTGCGCCAGCTGCTAATGCTTTAGCAACATCACCTGAGTAACGTACGCCACCATCAGCAATCAATGGAATCCCTGTTCCTTTAAGTGCAGTTGCTACGTTAACGATTGCAGTAATCTGCGGAACACCAACACCAGCGACAATTCGTGTAGTGCAAATAGAGCCTGGACCAATGCCAACCTTTACGCCATCTGCGCCATGATCAGCCAAAGCTTTAGCAGCATCACCTGTAGCAATGTTGCCACCAATCACCTGGATATGAGGATAATTTTTCTTAACCCATTTAACGCGATCTAAGACGCCTTGGCTATGACCATGCGCGGTATCAACCACGATGACATCTACGCCAGCGCGAACTAACAACTCAATGCGTTCATCGTTATCGGGACCTACACCCACCGCCGCACCTACGCGGAGCTTGCCTTCGCTGTCTTTGCAGGCATTCGGATGTTCAGTAGCTTTGAGAATATCTTTAACGGTAATGAGTCCACGTAACTCAAACCGATCATTGACAACCAGTACACGCTCTAAGCGATGTTGACTCATTAAACGCTTTGCTTCTTCTAATGAGCAACCTTCTTTAACCGTTATCAAACGCTCACGTGGAGTCATCTTCGTTTTTACCGAAGCCTCTAAGTCTTCTTCGAAACGCAAATCCCGATTTGTAATAATTCCAACCACTTCTTTTCCTACCAACACTGGAAATCCCGAGAAGCCATGTTCACGAGAAAGTTGAATAACCTGGCGAAGCGTTACTTCTGGGGCGATAGTGATTGGATCACGCAGTACGCCCGATTCATATCGTTTTACTTTGGCTACTTCGCGCGCTTGTTCAGCTGGCGATAAGTTCTTATGAACAATACCAATTCCACCTTCGCTGGCCATGGCGATTGCCAAACGACCTTCAGTGACGGTATCCATAGCAGCAGACACCAGTGGTGTATTAAGAGAAATATCTCGAGTTAACTTACTTGCCAAGTTGGCATCTCGAGGGAGTACCGAAGAATAAGCCGGTACGAGGAGCACATCGTCAAAAGTGAGTGCTTTTTGAATGAGTCGCATGCAAAACCCCTAGTCGCAAAAACAGATTATAGCCTCCTGGCCTTTCTTTTAGCTGCAGCAGCTTGAAATTTGGCGTCCTGGTTCTGGTTAGCCTTTTTACGTCGCACTGTCTTGGGGTCTATCAACAGAGGGGAATAGAGCTCTAAACGGTCTCCAGAGTAAATGGGGCTATCCCAATCCTTCCGTTTACCAAAAACCCCAAAACAACCTTTTCTGGCTAAACCAGGGTCATTTTGGCTAGTTGCTATGCCTGCCTTAATCAAAGCCAAACCTACTGTTGCAGACTCACTATCGTGAAAGATCAATTTCAAGGAACTCAGAATCGGCTCCCCTAGCCTAGCGTCACACAATAAGATATCGAGTGTTTGCTTAGCCATAAAGCGCTTCAGCCCGCTTCACAAAGCAATCTACAAAGGTGCCGGCAATATGACTGAACACGGGTCCAATAATCTTATCGAGAATGACACTCTTAAACTCCCAGTGAAGCTTAAACTCCACTTTGCAAGCATCTTCTCTTAAAGGGATAAAGTTCCACTGCCCAGAAAAATGCTTAAACGGGCCATCCACAAAGATCATATCAATGGTTTCAGGACGATGATTCACGTTGCGGGTGTGGAAATATTGGGTAATGCCCTTGAAATGGATATTGATCTTGGCATCAAGAATAGTCTCAGTTTGCTCAAAAATTTCCACCCCGCCACACCAAGGCAAAAACTCGGGATAACGAGCCACATCGGTCACCAGACCATACATGCGGTCGGCTGATTGGCCAATTAAAACGGTCTTGTAGACGTCTGCCATAATCGATCTTGGAAGCTAAATAAATATGAGTATCGTCGATAACAAAAAAGCCTTCTTTGATTATTTTGTCGAAGAGCGCTTTGAGGCAGGGCTGGTGTTGGAAGGCTGGGAAGTCAAAGCCATCCGCGCAGGTCGCGTGCACGTCAAAGAAGCGTATGTCGTCATACGCAAGGCGGAGCTTTTCCTGATCGGCTGTCATATCACCCCCCTGCTTTCAGCGTCTACCCACATCGTCCCCGATAGCACCCGTACCAGAAAACTGCTCTTAAACGCTATTGAGATCCGTAAGCTCATTGGTAAGGTGGAGCAAAAGGGCTATACCTTAGTCCCTCTGAATCTCCATTTCTCCAAAGGGAATGTGAAGTGTGAAATTGGCCTGGCAAAAGGTAAAAAACAGCATGACAAACGTGCCGCAACTAAAGAGCGGGAATGGGAAGTTCAAAAAGGACGGATAGCTAGGGGCGATTTAAACGCTTAAACCTGGAAAAACTGGGATAGATTCCCCTTAGAACGCCTATCCGAATATATATGCACTAATTTAGTGCAATACAGCACCAAGCTGCTTCAAATCATTTAATTTAACCTCTACAAAGGCATTAGTTTGGTAACTATGAAATTGCCTTTTGACGAAATGCTCGACGCCGCTGGTAAAGCGCGTCCCCACTACCAAATTTTTCATCATTGGTTAAAGCAGCAAAGCGACAGCCTCATGGGTCTCAAGCGTGCTGAAGCTGAGCTCATCTTTAGACGTGTGGGAATTACGTTTGCCGTTTATGGGGATGATTTAGGTGCAGAAAGAACGATCCCTTTTGATCAAGTGCCGCGCATTTTTACGTCCAAAGAGTGGGAACAGCTAGAAGCTGGATTACGTCAGCGTGTTAAAGCGCTCAACCGCTTTATCTATGACGTTTATCACGAAGAAGAAATTATCAAAGCCGGCATTATCCCTGCCGATCAAATCTATAACAACGCACAATACCGTCCAGAGATGCGCAATGTAAGCGTGCCACGCGATATCTACGCGCAAATTGCGGGCATTGATATTGTGCGGGCAGGTGAAGGTGAATTTTATGTTCTAGAAGATAACTTACGTGTGCCTTCTGGTGTGTCCTATATGGTGGAAGATCGCAAGATGATGATGCGCCTTTTCCCAGACCTGTTCCAAAAATATCGTATTGCTCCTGTAGAACACTACCCAGATCTTTTATTGGAGTGTTTGAAGGCCGTTAAACCAGATGATGTGAAGAAGCCCAACGTAGTTATCCTTACGCCAGGCATGTACAACTCAGCCTACTTTGAACACAGTTATCTTGCACAGCAAATGGGCGTAGAGCTAGTGGAAGGTAAAGACTTATTTGTAAAGAATGAGCAAGTCTTTATGCGTACCACGCAAGGTCCTGAGCGCGTAGATGTCATCTACCGTCGTGTCGATGATGACTTCTTAGATCCTCTCGCATTCCGTTCTGACTCCACCTTGGGGGTTGCTGGCCTCTTGTCTGCACATCGCGCAGGTAATGTCACTTTAGCCAACGCCATTGGAACTGGCATTGCAGATGACAAGTCAATCTACCCTTATGTCCCAGAGATGATTGAATTTTATCTTGGTGAGAAACCCATACTCAATAACGTACCTACATTTCAATGTCGCAAACCCGACGATTTGGCTTACACACTAGCCAATCTTGAAAAGTTGGTCGTGAAGCTAACTCATGGCGCGGGTGGGTATGGCATGTTGGTGGGCCCTGCTTCAACCAAGGCAGAGATTGAAGAATTTAGAAAGCATCTCATCGCCAATCCAGATAAATATATTGCCCAGCCTACCTTGGCACTTTCCACCTGCCCAACTTTCGTTGAGTCCGGTATCGCACCAAGACACATTGACTTGCGACCTTTTGTACTCTCCGGCAAGACCATCAAGATGGTTCCGGGCGGACTTACAAGGGTGGCCCTCAAAGAAGGCTCTTTAGTAGTGAACTCTTCTCAAGGTGGTGGTACTAAAGACACCTGGGTATTAGAAGCGTAAGAGGAATAAACATATGTTAAGTCGTACCGCTGATTGCCTTTATTGGATGGCCCGCTACACAGAGCGTGCTGAAAATACTGCGCGCATGCTGGATGTAAATCATCAGACCTCTCTACTTCCACAACCATCTGAGTTCTTAGAGCAGAGCTGGAAAAAGTTACTGACAATCTCTAAATTAGAAGAAGCGTTTCTCAGTAAGCACGACGTAGTGAATCGCGAAAATGTGCTTGATTTCATGATCTATGAAACCAGCAATCCTTCTAGCATTGTTTCTTGTTTATACGCCGCTCGCGAGAATGCTCGCGTGATTCGCGGAAAGATCACCTCTGAAGCATGGGAAACCCAAAACACGACCTGGCTTGAATTGCAGCGCATCCTTGAAGCAAGACACCAAGCCGATCCTAGCAGACTACTAGAGTGGGTTAAACACCGTTGCCATCTTTTTAGAGGGGTGCTCTATGGCACGATGCTTAAGAATGAGGCCTTCTATTTTATTAACGTAGGAACCCTTCTAGAGCGTGCAGACAATACAGCACGTATTCTTGAAACGAAGTATGAGCATCAAGATGCGCTAAAAGTATTAGATCCAAATAAGGCATCTGACGATGGCACTGGTGGTGAATTCTTTGACTTCTACCACTGGGCAGCCTTACTTCGCTCAGTATCAGCCTTTGAGATTTACCGCCAGATCTATTCCGATCAGGTCACACCAAAGCAAGTGGCCCAGCTTCTGATTTTCAACAAGCAAATGCCACGTTCATTGGTTTGCTGCGTCAATGAGTTGATTCCCCTAATCTCAGAAATGAAGAATCAACAATCCAAAGAAATTGAACGCCTATTAGGAAAACTCAAAGCAAGCTTAGATTATTCTGATATTGATGAAGTGTTTGATCAGGGATTAGAGGAGTTTATTGAAGTCTTTTTAGAGCGTATCAACCATATCGCTGATGAGTTCAGTAACGCCTACCTCATCCCACTAGCTGTTGCCTAAGACTCTACAAAGATTATATGCACTTAAAAATTCGTCACCGTACGGAATATCGCTACGAAACTCCGGTGCGCTATTCTATTCAAGAATTGCGCCTAACACCGCCATCAACAGCGGGTCAACAAATTGATAGATGGAAAATCAGCACCCCCATCAAAGCGTCTAGCTCAATCGATACTTTTGGCAATGTATGCAGTGTATTTGTGCAAGAAAACCCTTATACCTCGATGATGATTGAGGCCGAAGGTGAAGTACATACCCAGGATGCCTTTGAGTTTGTTGATGATTCAAAAGCAGTTTCCCCCTACTTTCTACTCCAGCAAACCAATCTCACAGAGCCGACTGAGGAAATGCTGGAGTACTTCGCATATAGCCTGCCAAAGAAAAATTCCGTTGATCAAGTGCTTAAATTAGCTGAGTCAATTCAAGGCTTGATTGCCTACTCGCCTGGCCAAACTAACTTTGCTACTACGGCGGCGCAATCGTTTGCTATGAAATCGGGTGTTTGCCAAGATCATGCTCACATCATGCTTGGACTTTGTCGTGCATCTAACATCCCTGCGCGTTATGTCAGCGGTTATTTCTTTGCTGAAGAATCCCCAAATCTAGCAAGTCATGCGTGGATTGATGTTTGTAGCGATATTGAAAAAGGGGTTTGGACAAGTGTTGATATCACGCACGCATGCTTAGTAGATTCTCGCCATATCAGGTTAGCGATTGGACGTGATTACTACTCTGCTGCACCTGTTAAAGGCGTTCGCTCTGGTGGTGGTGGCGAAGAGTTAAGCGCCAGCATCTCCATTCAGAAATTACCCTAACAGTCTTCCTGGAAATTAAGAGATAATTCCCAATAAATTATTAAAGAGCTTAGGGGTTGAGGTATGACGTACTGTATTGGTCTTTGCCTAAAAGATGGTTTAGTTTTTCTCTCAGATACCCGCACGAATGCTGGTGTAGATCAAATCGGCACTTTCAGAAAAATGACATTGTTCCAAAAGAGCAATGATCGCTTCTTCGTTCTCATGAGTGCTGGAAATCTAGCCATTACGCAGTCAGTTAAAGAAATCCTACTTCAGGGACAGCTTTTTAAGGGCAAGAATCTCTGGAAAGCCAAAAACGCATATGAAGCCGCGGTTGTTGTGGGTGATGCTATCAAAGAGGTTTATGAACGCGATCATTTGGCACTTGAAAAATCAGGGCTTGAATTTAATTGCAATATGATTTTTGGCGGCCAAGTCAAGGGTGAAAAACCGCGCCTATTTAGCATCTACTCGGCCGGAAATTTTATTGAAGCCACTCCTGAGACTTGCTATTTCCAAATTGGCGAATCGAAATACGGTAAGCCGATTTTAGATCGCGTGCTGAATTTCACTACACCACTGAACCTGGCAACGAAGTGTGCCCTCATTTCTATGGACTCCACTTTGAAGAGCAATATTTCAGTTGGATTGCCTTTAGATATGCTGGTTTATGAGAGAAACTCTTTAAAGGCTACCAAGCTAGTCACTTTAGATGATGCAAACCCGTATTTTGCGATGATCCATCAGTTATGGGGAGAGAAACTACGCGAGGCCTTTAACTCTATTGCCGAACCCAGCTGGAGCGGCGCTCATAAATCTAGCGATATCTCCATTCCTGCAAAAAAAATGGGGGCTATTCCAATTCATCATCCACCATCTAAAACACGGCTAGCTCATTCACGGACAAGCACCAAAACAAGCAAGCCAGCAAAGAAAGTGCCAATAAAGAAAGTTGCCTCTCAGAAAAAAGCAAAGTAGCGGCAATAAAAAAGCCTAGAATAATCTAGGCCTTTTTACTACGTCTAAGCTTAAATTAAGCTTTTAAACTCTTACCCAACATTTCCCAGGTTTCAACGACACTGTCTGGGTTTAGTGAGATTGAAGTAATGCCTTTCTCAACCAACCAACGAGCAAAGTCTGGATGATCCGACGGGCCCTGGCCACAAATACCAACGTATTTGTTTTGTTTGCGACATGCGTCAATTGAACGTGCAATCATGAACTCTACCGCTGGATCGCGCTCATCAAAGTCGATGGCCAGTAATTCCATGCCGGAGTCACGATCAAGACCTAAGGTTAATTGAGTCATATCGTTAGAACCGATAGAGAAGCCATCAAAATGCTCAAGGAACTGATCTGCCAGAATCGCATTCGATGGAATCTCACACATCATAATCAGACGAAGACCGTTCACACCACGCTTTAGGCCAAACTTCTCCATCATGTCAATTACGCGTTTCGCCTGATTGACAGTGCGCACAAACGGAACCATGATTTCAACATTATCAAGACCCATATCTTCACGCACACGCTTCATGGCAGCACATTCAAGAGCAAATGCCTCGCCGAATTCTGCTGATACGTAACGTGAAGCGCCGCGGAATCCTAACATTGGATTTTCTTCATCCGGTTCGTAACGTGATCCGCCAATTAATTTTTTATATTCATTGGATTTGAAATCAGATAAACGCACAATCACTGGTTTTGGATAGAAAGCAGCAGCAATCGTTGCAACACCTTCAACCAGCTTGTCTTCATAGAATTGGCGTGGGCTTGCATAACCACGAGCAACACTTTCAACGGCACGTTTGAGGTCTGGATCAATATTGGGATACTCCAAAACAGCCCGAGGATGAACGCCAATATAGTTATTGATAATAAATTCAAGGCGCGCAAGACCTACGCCTGCATTTGGAATCTGACAGAAATCAAATGCCAATTGAGGATTACCAATATTCATAGTGATCTTCACCGGAATCTCTGGCAATACACCGCGAGACACTTCAGTTACTTCTGTCTCGATCAAACCATCGTAGATATGACCCTCATCACCTTCAGCGCAAGAAACGGTCACCATCATGCCATCTTGCAAATGTTCAGTAGCATCACCACAACCAACTACTGCAGGCACACCCAACTCGCGGGCAATAATCGCTGCGTGGCAAGTACGTCCGCCACGGTTAGTCACGATTGCAGCAGCACGCTTCATTACTGGTTCCCAGTTTGGGTCGGTCATATCTGCCACCAATACATCGCCTGGCTGGACACGATCCATTTCGCTTGGGTCACGAATAATCCGGACAGGACCTGCACCGATCTTTTGACCAATCGCACGCCCCTTAGCTAGTACCTTAGAGCTGCCTTTCAGCTTATAACGCATCTCGACTTGGCCAGCCGATTGGCTCTTCACTGTCTCAGGACGAGCCTGGAGAATATAGATGCGTCCGTCTTGACCATCTTTGCCCCACTCGATATCCATTGGACGGCCGTAGTGTTTTTCGATAATGACAGCATATTTAGCCAATTCAGTAATATCCGCATCTTCTAAGGAGAAACGATTGCGCTTCTCAGGAACAACGTCAACTGTTTGCACTTTCTCTGCAGAACCTTTTGGCGCAAATTGCATTTGAATCAACTTAGAACCTAAGGAGCGACGGATGATCGCTTTTTTGTCTTGCGCTAGTGTGGTCTTAAATACATAGAACTCATCTGGGTTTACTGCGCCCTGCACCACCGTCTCACCTAAACCATAGCTAGAGGTAATAAATACAACATCTTCAAAACCTGATTCAGTATCCAAAGTAAACATCACTCCTGCCGCTCCCAAATCCGAGCGCACCATCCGCTGAATACCCGCAGATAAGGCTACTTCAGCATGGGCAAAGCCCTTGTGAACACGATAGGAGATAGCCCGATCGTTATAAAGGGATGCAAAGACTTCGCGAATTTTTAAAAGCACATCGTCGATACCCTCAACATTCAAGAAAGTTTCTTGTTGACCCGCAAAAGAAGCATCTGGTAAATCTTCAGCTGTTGCAGATGATCGAACTGCAAAAGAACCTTTGCCAGAATCATCTAATACGGCAAATGCTCTGCGAATTTCTTCTTCGAGCTTGACTTGAAATGGTGCTGTTTCAATCCACTGACGAATCTCAGCACCAGCTACCGCTAATGCACGTACATCATCAATATTCAAACCTTCTAAACGCTGTTGAATGCGCTCAGTCAGATTATTGTGTTTTAAAAAGTCACGGAATGCCAATGCCGTAGTCGCGAAACCCGTTGGTACACGAACCCCTGTAGAGGCCAACTGAGAAATCATTTCTCCTAAAGAGGCATTCTTACCGCCGACTGATTCGACATCAGTCATGCGAAGTTGCTCAAAAGGCAAAACATAGGCATCTGCCAAACTGCTATTTTGTTGCTGTGGGTTGGACATAAAATACTCTCAAAAGATAAGGAAACTGGTCAAGCGGCCACTCAAAATGGGGCATACTTCTATATCTTGTTATTGTAGTGCTGACCCTGACTTTTAGGCCAAATCCATGTCTAACGAAACCCGTATTGTTTTCATTGTTTCTGATGGAACCGGCATTACCGCCGAGAACTTCAGCCAATCGATTTTGGCTCAATTTGAGGCCAGTTTTAAGCACATTCGCATCCCTTTTGTGGATAGTGTCGATAAGGCCCATGATGCGGTCAGTAGCATTAACCAAGCCCATCAGAAATACGGGGTACAACCCATTGTTTTCACTACTTTGGTGAATGCTGAGCTTAATGCCATCGTCACCAAGGCGAATGGCTTAATTTTAGATATGTTCCAGACCTTTGTGGCACCCCTTGAGGCTGCCCTGGGCGTGAAGTCCACCCATGCGATGAACCGCTTGCACCACAATGCGGATACCGAGGCTTATAAAAATCGGATTGAAGCGATCAATTACTCTCTAGCCCATGATGATGGACAGTCTAATCAAAACTTAGCTGAAGCAGATGTCATTTTGGTTGGCATCTCTCGAGTAGGAAAAACGCCAACCAGTCTCTACTTGGCGATGCAGTATGGATTGAAGGCAGCAAATTACCCTCTAATTCCTGAAGATTTTGAGAGAGGTCAATTACCGAAGGACCTCGTCCCTTACCGCCAAAAGATATTTGGCCTGATGATTGATGCCGAGCGCCTGTCAGAAATTCGTAATGAGCGTCGGCCTGGTAGTAATTACGCCAAACTCGACAACTGTCGCTATGAAATTAATGAGGCGACTGCAATGATGAAAAAACAATCCATTCCCTGGGTGCTCACTACCAGTAAATCCATTGAAGAAATTGCAACCACCGTGTTGCAAGCAATCAAGTCAGATAGAACAATTTTGGGTTAGTTAAATGACGCCTCTAAGTGCGTCTAACTCGTATCGTCTCAAAAAGACAAACCGCTGCCGCCGTTGAAACATTGAGTGATTCAACTCGTGGGTCAATTGGAATGGATACTCCCTTTGCCTGAGCCATGAGATCCTCGGAAACGCCGTGCCCCTCGCTCCCTAACACCCAGGCTATTGGATGAAGCAATACCTTTTTTAAAGCAAAGAGGTCTTGCTCTGCATCTCCAGTTGCCGCAAGTAATGGTGCAGTGACTGCGCTTAATACTTGCTGATTAGACCAACCTTCATATAAATCCAATAAGCGATGCGCACCCATACCAGCGCGCAAGACTTTAGTTGACCACAAATGAGCGCACCCTGATAAAGCAATCACCTGAGTAAATCCTGCAGCAGCCGCTGTACGTAATATTGATCCAACGTTACCAGCATCTTGTATGCGGTCTAAGATCACCACATCGCCCGCCAGAGTTCCAATAGATTGGGATGGTACTAAACAAGTCTTTGGAAGATCTAAAAGACCTGCAATATGAGGCGCATTGACCAAATCACTGAGCAGATCCCAGAGCACACTATCTAATTGAAACACTTTGGTATTTGGGCAAATCTCCAGATGGGAATAAACAGCTTCTACAATTTCCGTATTCTGTAAACCAATCTCGGAAGTGACCAGCACTTTTAAGGCTGGATCCCCCACCCAGGTTTGCACCAAATGAATTCCTTCTAATAAGGCTTGCCCACTTGTAATCCGAGCCTTTTGCCCTTTTGATCCCGTAGCTTGCAATAGCCGAATCTCTTTGAAAAGAGGGTTGTCCTTAGAGGTAATCAGATCAAAATTCATTTGCATCTATCTTGTCATGTTCTCGAGCACTTTTCTGACTGGAGAAAAGCTTCTACGATGTTCCTCACATACTCCAAACTCTTTTAGCGCTGCAAAGTGCGCTTCAGTTGGATAACCCATATGCTGTGCAAAGCCGTATTGTGGATGACGTTCATGTAAAAGTTGCATCTGACGATCGCGAGTTACCTTAGCCACAATCGATGCTGCAGAAATTGCTGGTTCTTTAGTATCACCCTTAATAATAGCCACGGCGGCTATTGGTAAGTCAGGGCAGCGGTTCCCATCGATTAATGCCTTGTCTGGCCATGTACCTAAACGACTGGCTAAATCCTCAATCGCGCGACGCATAGCCAACATCGTTGCTTGCAAAATATTGATATTGTCGATCTCTGTAGGACTGGCCTCTCCGACGCCCCAGGCCTTTGCCTTCACCATGATCTGCTCATATAAAAATTCTCGACGAGCAGCAGTCAATTTCTTAGAGTCCTTTAATCCTTCAATTGGATTTTCTGGATCAAGGACTACTGCACCGGCCACTACAGAGCCCACCAGCGGACCACGTCCCGCCTCATCTACTCCACAGATCCAAATCACACTCATCCGCCCATTCTCTTCTGGCGGCTATTAGCAATTGTTTGGGCTACGGCTTGCGCAACTAACAAACCTGTTGGTCGACGCAGCGTTTCATGCATCTGAGTAAAGCGGGCTTTTAGATCAGTCACTCTAGCTGGATGATTTAACCACTCTTGCACTGCATTTGCCAACTTCTCAGGGTTAGCATCATCCTGTAATAATTCAGGAACGACAAACTCGCCACAGAGAATATTAGGTAAGCCCACATAAGGTAAGTAAGCTTGACGCTTCATGATTTGCGCAGTTAGCCAAGGTACCTTATACGAAATCACCATCGGCTTCTTCCATAATGCAGCTTGCAAAGTGGCAGTGCCACTAGCAATCAATACGACATCTGATGCCTCCAATACTTCATCAGCCATGCCATCTAATAAATGGATCTGAATATCGGGGTTGTTGTTCTTCGTGTTAAGCAAGAGCTGCTCTAATGGTGCTCTTAATCGTGAGGTTGCCACTGGAATGATGAAATTGAGTTTTTGACCTTTGAGTCGATCGGCTAATAATTGCATGGTGTCAAAAAAGACGGGCGCAATCAGTTCAATTTCAGAGCCACGACTTCCTGGCAAAACTGCAATGACAATTCCATCCAAAGCATTGTTTGGGATGTTTAGTGCTTGAACAATTTTCTGACGGGCTTCATTTGTATCGGGTTCAAGCGGTATATCGCTCGCTAATGGGTGGCCCACATAGGTTGAAGCAATGCCAGCGCGATCATAAATTTCTGTTTCAAAAGGAAAGATACATAGCATGCGATCGACTGCTTTGGCAATTTTCTGAATACGTGCTGCCCGCCAGGCCCATATAGATGGAGAAACCAAATGTAAAGTCGGAACACCCGCCTTACGCAATTGCAGTTCAACCCCTAAATTAAAATCTGGTGCATCAATACCCAAATACACATCGGGGCGACCCTCACCCAAAAGATTGGCAATGAGTTGCTTACGCAACTTCAGAATTGCAGGAAGTTGTTTGATGGCTTCTACATAACCCCGCACACTGAGAGTTTCCATCGGCCAATCAGAACGCATGCCTTCTGCTTGCATACGCGGCCCGCCAATACCGTAAACCTCTAATCCGGCCATATCTGGAATTTGGTTAAGGGCACTCAAAACAGGCGCCGCTAGCAAATCACCAGATGGTTCGCCCGCTACGCAAGCTAACTTAGGCAAAGTAGACTCGTTACCGAATAATGCCGCGCGTAGAGGCAGCAATAAATTCATAGAACTGGGTAAGCTTTTCTACGGTAGTAGCATCAGAAGTGCTTGCCGCAATCATCTGTTGGATTTCTACTTTGGCATCTTCAAAACTGAGGCCGTCTTTGTAGAGAACTTTATAAGCCTGACGCAAAGCAGCAATGGTTTCACTAGAGAAGCCACGACGCTTCAAGCCTTCCACATTAATACCATGGGGAGAAGCTTTTTCACCGGCCGCCATCACGAATGGCGGTAGATCTTGCACCAAAGCAGAGGCGCCACCAAGCATGGCATGTTGTCCGATACGTACAAACTGATGAATGCCAGTCATGCCGCCCAAAATGGCCCAATCTTCGACATGAACATGCCCAGCAATTTGTGCGTTACTCGCAAAAATAGTATTGTTACCCACCTGACAATCATGGGCTATGTGCACATAAGCCATGATCCAGTTATCACTCCCAAGACGAGTAACGCCACCGTCCTGTATTGTCCCAGTGTGAATCGTGGTGAACTCTCGAATCGTATTACGATCACCAATAGTTAATTGGGTTGGCTCCCCACGGTATTTCATATCCTGTGGAACCCCCCCGATAGCGGCAAAGTGCGCAAAATTATTATCTCTGCCGATAGTCGTATGACCTTCAATAACGGTGTGCGACCCTACCTTAGTACCAGCGCCGATTTTGACATTCGGTCCGATTACAGAATAAGGGCCAACCTCTACATCACTAGCTAACTCAGCCTTACTATCGATCACGGCAGATGCATGAATCCGAGTCATTGCGCACCCTTCCTACGCACGGCACAAGTAATATCCGCTTCAGCAGCAAGCTCCCCATCAACCGTTGCTTTTACATGAAATTTATAAATACCGGCCTTTTCACGTTGGTAGGTAGCGACCATGACTAATTGATCTCCAGGCAACACGGGTTTTTTAAAACGCGCACCATCAATGCCTGCAAAATAGTAAACCGCATCATCCGCTTTTTCTTCTGTAAATGTCAACAATGCAGCAGTTTGTGCTAAAGCCTCAATAATGAGTACCCCTGGCATCACTGGAAAATCTGGAAAGTGGCCCTGAAAGAAAGGCTCATTAATCGTGACATTTTTAATCGCTGTAATACTTTGGCGTGGAGTAAATTCCAAAACGCGATCCACCAATAGAAATGGATAGCGATGCGGTAATAACTTCATGATCTGATTGATATCAATTGCTATTTCTTTACTCATAAGATTACCCAAATGGAAGTTTTATTTAAATTAGTTGGCAAGAAGTGTTAAGACTCTGTATTTTTGCTTTTATCCAACAAACGTAAGCGTTGACGTATTTTATCTAGACCGCGCAAAATCGCGGCATTTTTCTCCCAAGCGCTATGGAGCATTGATGGGTATACACCCGTGAAATGCAGCCCTGGCTCGGTTATTGAGCGAATAATGGAGGTATTGCCTGATACAGTAGTTCTATCAGCAATCGTCAGGTGGCCTGCAAAATTAGCAGCCCCTCCAATGATGCAGAAATTACCAATTTTTGTGCTACCCGATATCGCGGCACATCCAGCGATAACGCAGCCATTACCAACAATCACGTTATGCGCAATTTGCACCTGGTTATCAATCTTTGTTCCAGCACCAATGACCGTATCACTCATGGCTCCGCGATCAATTGTAGTTGAGGCTCCAATCTCAACATCATCCCCAATCACCACGCGACCCGTTTGTGGGATCTTGACCCACTCACCACCAGTAGCAGAAAAATCAGGAGCAAAACCAAATCCATCCGCACCAATGACGACACCACTATGAATAATGCAACGCTCACCAATTTGAGTAGCGTAATAAATAGAAACCGAAGGATAAATCAGCGTATCACTGTTGATGACGCTCTCTCTAGCAATGCTGGTATTTCCAAGAATAGATACTCGTTCGCCCAGCTTTACACCTGCAGCAATTTGCACAAAAGGTCCAATATGGCAAGACGCAGGAATAACTGCACTTGGATCTATTGCAGCACTCGGATGTATCCCGGGGGAATATATAGGCGCACTTGCTTTGGCAAAATACTGAGCCATCCTTGCAAAGCTTGCATAGGGGTTTTTAGAAACAAAGTAGACCCGCTTAGGATTAGCGCCAGGATTAGCCTGTAGAAATTCTAAATCGCTCTTACTAACAATTAAAGCGCCTGCAGCACTTTCGCTCGCTTGTTGGCGATATAGCGGATTAGAAAGGAAGGATATTTGCTTGGATTGAGCTCGCTCCAACGGAGCAAGTCCAACAAAAATGAGGGAGGCCTCCCCCACCAAGCTTGCTTGAAACTGTTCGGCCAGCTCGATGGCGGTGGGCATAAAACTTACTTCTGACTATTTAAAGCCTTGATGACGTCATCAGTGATATCAGCCTTTGGACTAACAAACGCTGCTTCTTGCACAATGACATCTAGTTTTCTTTGCTCGGCAATTTGACGCAATACCAAGTTTGCTTTTTCAGCGATCTTGGCACGCTCTTCGAATGTACGTTGATTCAGATCTTCTGTAAATTCACGTTGCTTTCGTTGCAACTCACGATCTTGATCAGCCAATTCACGTTGACGACGTACACGCTCTGCCTCACTCATTACAGCTGAATCACGATCAAGTTTTTCGGCTGCAGTCTTAATTTTTTCAGCGCTATCACGCAAGTCATTTTGACGTTTAGTAAATTCATTTTGCAAGCGAGTCTGCATTGCCTTAGCAAAGTTGGATTCGTTAAACACTTTTTCTGAGTTCACAACGGCAACTCGAGTGCCTGCATCTTGCGCATATGTTGGCGACATTACAAATGCAGATGAAATGGCTACCAAGCCAATTTGAAACACCTTAGAGAATTTATCAAACTTCATAAAACTTTCCTCAACAATTAAAACGCCGTACCCACTTGGAACTGTAAACGCTGAACATTAGCAGTAGGATAAGGCTTATACGGAATACCATAGCTAAACTTGAGCGGCCCCAAAGGTGATATCCATGATATACCCAATCCATAAGAGTAATTCAATACAAGGTTCATATTTTCCCCAAAAGCATTACCACCGTCTACGAAGGTAAATAATCTCAGGGTCTTATCAACTCCTGAGCCGGGAACTGGAAAGGTATATTCCCCATTTATCACTATCTTTGACTGGCCGCCTGTAGGTTGGTTTTGGTAGGTATTAACGTTGTAATACTGCGGCCCGAGAGACCCAGGTGAGTATCCACGTACAGACCCAATACCACCTACATAATAGTTTTTGGTAATCGGATATGGGTTATTACCATATGCCTGTCCATAACCCACTTCGCCATTAAAAGACAAAATTTGCCCCTTTGAAATCGAGTGGT
>CAIMPQ010000021.1 GCA_903843315.1 uncultured beta proteobacterium | reverse complement strand
TGGCTTTTAAGTAGCTTGCATGTGCAGACAACATTTTTTGATATTTAGTCTGAACGGTGTATTCATCAAAGCCAAAGTACACACTCTTCTCAAATAGGGGGCTCTTCGGATCATTCCATGGCTGTGATCCAAAATTACCGCTACCACCACCACTGCCATTTGCGCCATCAACGTCATCTAGCTTCACGCTAGAGCATGCCGCCATTAAAAGGGCAGTTGCGCCGATGAGGGCAAAGGTCGCTGCGCGACGTGCGATGGAGATCTTCATGGTCTTTCCTTTTCTTACAAACTATCTAGGCAGCTCAGTAAATAGCTGAGCTTATAGGCAATATTATGCCCCCAAGCGCCATCAAAGTGAGTAATTCACCCTAAAAAGGGGTATATCAGAAAGATTGTGGGATTGAGCTGGGCTCAATCCATGAATGGACCCCAGGAAGGCTGACGCACATCAGATCCCGGAATACTTAATACCTGCTTTGAATTTCCATCCACAGAAACTGCAGCGAGTACGCGCTTCCCGCCCACTTTCGTGGAGTAGAGAACATAACGACCGTTTGCAGCAAACGATGGAGATTCATCACTTGTCCCATCCGTCAATGCTTGAGCATCTCCGGTTGCTAGATTCAGAATATAGAGACGATAAGCTCCGCCAATGTTGGCAATGTAAGCCAAGTATTTTCCATCTGGAGAAATTCTCGGCGAGGTTACAAAACCTTGTTTGTAGGTAATTCTTTTGGCGCCTTCTACTTGTTCACCATCCGCACTCATGCGATAGATTTGGGGATTACCACCACGATCACTGGTGAAGTAAATAGAACGACCATCCGGTGAATACTGTGGTTCTGTATCAATGGTGCTGCCACGAGTTAAGCGATGCAATCCAGTGCCATCAGCGTTGATGCCGTAGATTTGGGTATTGCCATCCTTCGAAAGGGAGATAGCCAATTTTTTGCCATCAGGGGACCAAGCTGGCGCACTGTTATTTCCTTTTTGATTGGAGAGAGAAATGCGACGACCAGTAGCTAGTTCATGAACATAAACCACTGGCTTACGGTCTTCAAAGGATACATAAGCTACCTTTTTTCCATCGGGTGACCATGAGGGAGAAATAATCGGTTCACTGCTGTTCATGGCATTGCGAATATTTTGACCATCTGCATCGGAGATGACCAAGCGGTAGCGCTTGCCATCTTTGATGACGTAAGACAGGCGCGTAGAGAATACGCCACGCTCACCGAGTAATTTATAGATGATGTCATCTGCAATCTTATGGGCAACAGCACGCAAATTATCTGCACTGGAGTTCAGGTTTAAACCGCCCAAACTTTCTGATTTACGTATGTCAAACAGCTTGTAACGGATTTCGAACTGGCTGCCTCCCGTTTGCACTACGGAGCCAACGACTAAGGCATCGGCACCACGTGCTGCCCAGGATTTATAGTTTGGTGTGCCTTCATCGCTTTCAGCGGCATTGCCGTTCTCAGTGTTTTTGAAGTAGCCACTGCGAGCTAAATCTTGACGAATAATTTCAGTAACGCTAGTCGGTAATTTATTTTCATCTTTAAAGCGCATGACTGCGATTGGATAAAGCGATTGGCCTACACCAGTAATCTCAATATTCATTTGCGCTAATGCGGGGGTTGCTACGCTGATGCAAACTGCAACTAGCATTGCACCTAAAAAATGGAACTTCTTTACCAATTGCAACATGCTTTAGTCCTTGGGTTTAAAGGTCAGCTTAACTTCGCGTTGAGGAATTTTGCCATTGTCGTCTTTTGGCAGACTTTCTGCGCGCGATAAAGCGAGTAATACAGCGCGGTCCCAACTAGGGTTGCCGCTTGAGCTTAAAACGCTGGTGCTTAAGATGGCACCATCTGGTGCTAAGTTCACCTGAATCACCGCGGCAGGGTTGCCGCTAACCGATTCAGGGTTAAACACGATCAGTGGTTTCACTTTTTTGATGACCTTATCAGTCCATCCTGGAGGCGCATTGCCACCGCCGCCAACACCACTTCCTACAGTACCCCCGCTTCCGCCTTCAGCTCCCGCTGCAGCACGCAAACGCGCTAACTGATCTGCACGGGCTTTTTCAGCGGCGGCATTCGCTTTAGTTTCTGCGGGCGATGGGGCCTTAGGAGTTTCAGCTTTTTTGGGAGGCTCTACTTTTTTCGGTTTTTCCTGCTCTTTAGGTGGAGGCGGTTTCACTACCTTAGGCGTTTCTTTCACTACCTCCTTTTTGGGAGGTTCTTTTTCTACTATCTTTTTCTTGACTGCAATATCGGCAGCCTCTTCCTTTACCTCTGTTTTTAACTCGGGTACAGGTGGAGTCTCTACTTGAGGCGCGGAATCCCAAAGCTCGACTTCCACTCCAGCAGGTGTGCTGTTATTCCAGCTAATACCAATCATCAAAAAAGCGAGCAGTCCCAAGTGGGCTATCAGTGAAAAGCTAAATGCGCGTTTCGTACTTTCTTCTTTGGTGAGCCTTCCCCGTTTAAATGGAGAGAGGGGTGACGGAAAGGTTTGTGCGCTATTCATGGCTAAATAAAAAGGATAGAAAGGAAACTGAGCCCTTATTGACTCTTGACTGCAAGGCCAACCCGTTTGACGCCATTCTCTTTTAGCTTGGACATCACATCCATCACTGTTTCATATTTAATCGACTTATCAGCCGCGATAACAATCGGTTGCTCAGCGGATTTTTCTGCCTGGGATCGTGCAAAGGCACCTAACTCAAATTTATTGAGTGTTTGAACCGGCTCACCATCTTTACGCACGATCACATTTTCATTTGCATCGATGGTTAAAAAGACAGGTGGTAAGGATTGGACTTTGGCACCCCCAACAGTCGGCAAGTTCACGACGCCAGGATTGACCATGGGCGCTGTGACCATGAAGATCACCAGTAGCACCAACATCACATCGATATAGGGAACGACGTTAATGTCGGACATCGCCCGACGTTTATTTTTGCGCAAAGAAGATCCGGCCATAGCTAATCGTTTTGCTTAGCGACCTGCAGTTTGACGCTGCAAGATGTTGGTGAATTCTTCTATAAACGTTTCAAAGCGAATCGAGAGACGATCAACATCGGTGGCCGCCCTGTTGTAGGCAACTACAGCAGGAATTGCTGCGAATAAACCAATGGCAGTTGCTACCAATGCTTCAGCAATACCAGGGGCAACTGCAGCTAAG
>CAIMPQ010000020.1 GCA_903843315.1 uncultured beta proteobacterium | reverse complement strand
CGCCATCAACTCACGCAAATTTTGATTTTCAACCATCAAAAATTCTGATTGGTTGGCTAGTAGCGAGAGTTCAGCTTGGCGAACTTTCATTACTTGATTCTCTTGATCAAGCGTAGAGCGAGTCGTGAAATATTCTGAAGCTGCTTCAAATACATTGCGCGGTGCCATCATGACATATTCAAGGGGGCGCAAAATCCAATTGACATTATTACGTATTGGATCGAGCGCTTTGAATCGAAAATCGATCAGCATCAGAGCGATGCTGATCGACAGACAGACAATCAGTTTAAGTAAGGCTGGAATGCCCTGTCTGAAAAGTGGTGGAGCGCTATGTTGCAATTCCCTGGTCGACGTGTATGTCGCTTACTCGTGCGAGAACACTCCGCCTAACTTATCCATGCGCTCAAGGGCGATTCCGCAACCACGAGCGACGCAAGTTAATGGATCTTCTGCTACATGAATTGGCAAGCCTGTCTCTTCAAGCAAGAGGCGGTCAAGGTCGCGCAATAAGGCGCCGCCGCCAGTAAGCATCATGCCGCGCTCAGCGATATCAGATGCCAACTCAGGCGGGATCTGCTCGAGAGCTGCTTTTACTGCAGTCACGATTTGATTCAGGGGATCAGTTAGCGCTTCCAGAATTTCATTGCTTGTAACGGTAAAGCTACGTGGAATCCCTTCAGAAAGATTACGACCTTTTACTTCCATCTCACGCACTTCTGCGCCAGGGAAAGCAGAGCCAATCGTTTTCTTGATTAACTCAGCGGTTTGCTCACCAATCAACATGCCGTAGTTACGACGAATGTAATTTGTAATGGCTTCATCAAACTTGTCGCCACCAACACGAACAGAGCCTTTGTAAACCATGCCACCTAATGACATGACGCCAACTTCAGTTGTGCCACCACCAATGTCAACAACCATCGAACCAGCCGCTTCGGAAACTGGTAAGCCAGAACCAATCGCAGCAGCCATTGGCTCTTCAATCAAAAATACTTGTGATGCACCAGCACCTAATGCAGATTCGCGAATCGCACGACGTTCAACTTGGGTAGATCCACAAGGAACGCAAATGATGATGCGTGGACTCGGTTTTAATAATTTGCTCTCATGCACAAGTTTGATAAATTGCTTGAGCATTTGTTCGGTAATAGTGAAATCGGCAATCACGCCATCTTTCATTGGGCGAATTGCCTCAATATTTCCTGGAACGCGACCCAACATCGCTTTTGCCTCTTTTCCGACGGCCAAAATGGTCTTTTTGCCATTGGGGCCACCTTCTTGGCGAATTGCCACCACCGAGGGTTCATCGAGGACAATACCCCGCTCACGCATATAAATTAAGGTGTTGGCGGTGCCTAGGTCGATGGCTAGGTCATTGGAAAAGTAGCTGCGGAAAAAACCAAACATGATGTAGTGGGAAAATAGAAGTTGTTAATGAAAATATATAGGAATGATACTCTAGCGCCCCATGAATCTTGATGATGTCCAGCGCATTGCGCACCTTTCCCGGCTTGAGTTAAGTCAGGCAGAAGCTGAAGCAGTTTTGCCTCAATTGCAGGCAATTTTTTCCTTAGTAGAGGAAATGCAGGCAGTTGACACAACTGGTCTTGAGCCATTGGCCCACCCCATCCTATTTTTACGTGATTTGGCTCAACCATTGCGAGCTGACCAAGTTACTGAATCAGACCACCGAGCTGAAAATATGAAATCCGCCCCTGCTCAGCAGGAGGGTTACTTCTTGGTGCCAAAGGTGATTGAATGAGTTGGCAAAACACCCCTATCTCGTTAATGGCAAAGGCGCTGGCAGCTAAAGAGGTATCCAGTACCGAGTTAACCCAGTACTTTTTAAATCGAATTGAGGCTGGAAAGCAGTGGAATGCATACCTTGATGTGAATGCTCACTTAAGTTTAGAGCAAGCATCTAAAGCAGATCAGTTAATTTCCTCGGGAAAGTCTGGCAAATTAACCGGCATCCCAATAGCCCATAAAGATGTCTTTGTAACCCGCGGGTGGAAGTCGACTGCCGCCTCCAAAATCCTGGCTGACTATCAAAGCCCCTTTGATGCGACGGTAGTAGCGAACTTGGGAATTCCAGACGAAAGTAATCCAAACGGAGCTGGAATGGTGTGTCTTGGTAAGACCAATATGGATGAATTTGCGATGGGCTCTTCCAATGAAAACTCAGCCTATGGACCCGTTTTAAATCCCTGGAATGCGGCTTATGTTGCAGGAGGCTCGTCAGGTGGTTCAGCTGCAGCCGTTGCTGCTGGACTGGCGCCGATTGCTACGGGCACTGATACGGGTGGCTCTATTCGTCAGCCAGCCGCATTTTGTGGCCTAACCGGAATTAAACCGAGTTATGGGCGCGTATCCCGCTACGGCATGATTGCCTATGCTTCTTCCTTAGACCAAGCTGGACCAATGGGTAAGTCTGCAGAGGATTGCGCATTGTTACTTTCAGCAATGTCTTCTCACGATCCCCGCGATTCCACATCCCTCGCTGATTCTGGCGAGGACTACGGTCGTTACCTCAATCAGAGTTGGCTAGAAGGCAATACCAATTCTGCAAAACCATTGGAAGGTTTGCGCATTGGTTTACCTAAAGAATTCTTTGCCGAAGGTTTAGCAGTAGAGGTCGCGAAGTCTGTGAATGAAGCAGCTAAAACTTTAGAAAGTCTAGGAGCCAAGCTTGTTGAAGTGAGTTTGCCTAAAACGAAGTTATCCATCCCGGTGTACTACGTATTAGCGCCTGCTGAAGCATCTAGTAACTTGAGTCGTTTTGATGGAGTGCGTTATGGCCTTCGTGCCAACGAGTACAAAGATATGGGAGACATGTATCAAAAATCGCGTACCGAAGGTTTCGGCGCTGAAGTAAAGCGTCGCATCATGATAGGCACCTATGTGCTGTGTCATGGTTACTACGATGCTTACTATCTACAGGCGCAAAAAATTCGTCGCATTATTGCGGCCGACTTTCAGGCAGCATTCAAAGAGTGCGATGTCATTCTTGGCCCCGTAGCCCCTGATGTGGCTTGGCGCCTAGGGGAGAAATCAAACGATCCTGTGCAAATGTATTTGGAAGATATCTACACGCTCTCAACGAATTTAGCTGGCCTGCCAGCGATGAGTGCACCCTGTGGATTTAATGCAAATAACCTACCTATTGGTATGCAATTAATTGGCAATTACTTTTCTGAGGCGCGCTTATTGCAAGTGGCTCATCAATATCAGCGAGCCAGTGATTGGCATTTGCGTCAAGCATGTGAGGTGGCATGATGCAATGGGAAGTCGTTATCGGTCTTGAGACCCACGCACAGCTACAAACCCAATCGAAGATTTTTAGCGGGGCAAGCACGCGTTTTGGGGCGGCACCCAATACACAAGCCTGTGCGGTGGATTTAGCTTTACCGGGTGTGTTGCCAGTTCTCAATCGTCAAGCCGTTGAGCATGCCATTCGTTTTGGATTGGCAGTTGGGGCCAAGATTTCACCAGCCAGTATTTTTGCGCGCAAGAATTACTTCTACCCCGATTTACCAAAAGGCTATCAAATCAGTCAGATGGAGATCCCCGTGGTTGTTGGTGGACATCTTGAGATTTTGGTGGGCGATCAGATCAAGGTAGTTGATCTGACTCGTGCTCATATGGAAGAGGATGCTGGTAAGTCGGTTCACGAAGAAGGTTTTATCGGGCCCCACGGGGAGGTTTCTAGCGGCATTGACCTCAATCGTGCTGGCACTCCTCTTTTAGAAATTGTTACCGAGCCAGTAATGCGGAGCGCTGCAGAAGCTGTGGCTTATGCCAAGACTCTTCATACCCTTGTAGTTTGGTTGGGCGTGTGTGATGGCAACATGCAGGAGGGGTCTTTCCGTTGTGATGCAAACGTATCGGTTCGACCAAAGGGCCAGGCTGAGTTTGGTACACGTTGTGAGATTAAGAATCTGAACTCATTCCGTTTCTTGGAGGAAGCCATTCAATATGAGGTACGTCGTCAAATTGAATTGATCGAAGATGGTGGCACCGTTGTTCAAGAAACCCGTTTATACGATCCTGATCGTGGTGAAACGCGCAGTATGCGCAGCAAAGAAGATGCTAACGACTATCGCTATTTTCCAGACCCGGACTTGTTGCCAGTAGTAATCGATGAGGCATGGATAGCCGAGGTTCGCAATCAGATGCCAGCGCTTCCTGCACAGCTGCGCGAGCAATGGCAGACCGAATATGGTTTAAGTGCCTATGACGCGCAAATATTGACGCAAGACCGTGATACTGCAAAAGTATTTGAAGAGCTTGCCACTATTGTTGGCAAATCTCTTGCAAAGGCCGCAGCCAATTTTATTGCCGGAGAATTTGCTTCCGCTTTAAATCGCGCGGGGATTGCAGTGGCAAATGCGCCATTAAAAGCAGAAAACTTAGCCCCATTGCTCACACGCGTGGCAGATGGCACCATCTCTAACAAGATCGCCAAAGATATCTTTGCAGTTCTCTGGGAAGAGGCCTTGGCTGGGAAAACCATTAGCACCGTGGATCAAGTGATTGACGCTAAAGGCCTTAAACAAATTAGTGATAGCGGTGCTTTAGAGACCATTATTGATCAAGTTCTCGCCACAAATCAGAAATCCGTTGAAGAGTTCCGCTCTGGCAAAGAGAAGGCCTTTAATGCACTTGTAGGCCAAATCATGAAAGCCTCGCAAGGCAAGGCGAATCCTGGTCAGGTGAATGAGCTGCTGCGTAAAAAGCTTGGTTAGTCAAAGTACATATTGAGAAAGAGATAGATGAGCGCAATAGATCCAAAACAAGCAGAACAAGAAGAGTTAGTTGCAGAGTGGTTACGTGCAACCCCTGGCTTCTTTGAGCGTTACGCAGCCCTCTTCAATGAGATTCGCATTAAGCATCCACATGAAGATCGCACTATCTCTTTGCAAGAACGCCAAATGACAGTGTTGCGTACTCAAAATCAAGAGCTTAATCGTCGCTTAAGTGAAATGCTGCACTTTGGAAGTCGTAACGATAAGACCCAACAGAGTTTGGTTGCTTGGCTGTTGCGTTTAATGAAGGCCAACAATCAGGCCGATGTTGAAAGCGCTATTACTGCTGGCTTAGCCGAAGTATTTGAAGTGGAGTCTGCGCAACTCCTGTCCCCCAATTCTGCATTTGGTCCTTGGGTAGATGCACCGCTGTGTGGCTCGGCCAAAGAGTTGGCTACCGCCAGCGTTGATTTACTGGCAAGCCAAATTACAATTGATCCAGAGTGGCAAAGCATGGTGGCTATTGGGTTGCCGTTGGGCAAGAGTATTGGCGCTACCCAATCACCAGCAGTGCTGCTATTGGCAAGCAAAGATGAAACGCGCTTTACTGCAGACATGGGCGCTTTCTATCTGCGTCAAATTGCTGAATTAACCGCTGCAGCTTTGGATCGTATCCAGGCTTATGAAATTAAAGGCGACTGATCTTCATCCTCTCATGCAGGAATATTTGCATGAGCTGCATGTCTTGCGTCAACTATCTACGCATACGCTCAAGGCGTATGGCATGGATCTGAGCGATTTACAAACTTTTGCTCTGGAAGATTCCATTGATTTATTAAAAGTGAGCAACGGCCATGTGCGTCGTTGGGCCGGTCGCTTGCACTCTAAAGGAAAGTCCTCTAGAAGTATTGCCAGAGCACTTTCAGCATGGCGTGGTTGGTATGACTGGCTTACAGAAAAAGATGCGAGGCGAGATGCACGTGCTGGCAAGGTAGCCGGTAATCTAGTAGCTAATCCCGTTGATGATGTGAAAGCCCCCAAACGTCTAAAGTCCCTGCCTAAAGCCCTTTCGGTCGAGCAAGCTCTTGCACTCGTGAACCAAGCAGTCAAGGAGGCGGAAGAGAAAAAAGATTTGGAATCGATTCGGGATGCAGCCATTATTGATTTGCTCTATTCCTCTGGCTTGCGTCTATCGGAGTTGTTAGGAATTGATGTCATGCAAAGTAAAGATCGTCAACAGGAGTCTGCGGGTTGGCTGGATTGGGATGCTGCGGAAGTAACGGTATTAGGTAAAGGCGGTAAAAGAAGGTCGGTTCCCGTTGGAGGGCCGGCGATGCAATCCCTGAAAGTTTGGCGTCAACGTCGTGATGCGGGTGAGTATGTCGAGCAATCGAATGCTCTCTTTTTATCTGCTACTGGAAAGCGCTTATCACCACGTACAGTGCAATCACGTTTACGTACTCTAGCAATGCGTGCTGGATTGCCTACCCATGTTCACCCCCACATGATGCGCCATAGCTTTGCAAGTCATGTGTTGCAGTCCTCCCAAGACTTACGTGCCGTGCAGGAGATGTTGGGGCATGCCAGCATCGCTAGTACCCAGATTTATACGTCCTTAGATTTTCAGCACCTTGCTCAGGCATACGATAAGGCGCATCCACGCGCAAAGGCTGGTAAAGGCTGAGGAACTGGGTAATATAGTGAGTTTTCCCCTTTGGGAAAGCACGATTTTAGAATTTGATTGGATCATTCATGGCATTAATTCCGGTAACGATTTTGACGGGCTTCTTAGGAAGCGGCAAAACTACTCTGCTTAAGCACATTCTCACTGAGCAGCATGGCAAAAAAATTGCCGTGATTGAGAATGAATTTGGTGAAGAGAACATCGACAATGACATCTTGGTTCAAGACAATCAAGAGAACATTGTTCAGATGAGTAATGGATGTATTTGCTGCACCATCCGTGGTGATCTGGTTGAAGCCTTAAATGAACTTTGGGAACAGCGCAAAGATAAGAAAATTAGCTTTGAGCGCGTTGTCATTGAAACTACTGGCGTAGCCAATCCAGGGCCGGTAGCGCAAACTTTTTTCATGGATGACGACGTTGCTAATCACTATGTGTTGGATGCGGTTGTCACCTTGGTGGATGCCAAGCATGGTCCGCAGCAGTTAAATGAGCATGAAGAGGCTCAGCGTCAAGTGGGGTTTGCTGATCAAATCTTTATTACCAAGACTGATCTCGTAACGCCAGCTGAAGTTGATACTTTACGCAAGCGCCTAATGCATATGAACCCAAGAGCCCCTATTACGGGCATTTCTAAGGGGGTGGTTCCCTTAGATGCAGTTTTAGACCTCAAGGGCTTTAACTTAAACGCTAAGCTTGATATTGATCCGCATTTCTTGGAGCAAGATGATCATGATCACGAACACTGTGACCACGATCATAGTCACGACCATGATCACAGTCCTTCTGGACACGACCATAGCCATGATCATCATGGACACGCAGGCCATACAGACCGCATTCAATCCTTCGTTTTTCGTAGTGATAAACCCTTTGATCATAAAAAATTGGAAGACTTCCTCGGGGGTATTTTGGAGGTCTTTGGAGAGAAGATGTTGCGCTACAAAGGCGTGCTCTATGTAAAGGGAAGTAATCGAAAAGTGGTGTTTCAGGGCGTTCACCAGATGATGGGCAGTGATTTGGCTGGTCCTTGGGGAACTGAGCCCAAACAAACCCGCATGGTCTTCATAGGCATTGATTTGCCTAAAGACACGCTGCTGGCTGGGCTTGAAGGATGTTTGGCATAGCTAGAGTCGGGTACAATCCGCCGCCACGGTCAATATTGATGAATATCGAACAATATTGATAAAAGGTTAGCAAAAGTTTGGCAGAATGAGGCAATAATGCTTCAAATCTAGGAAAGAATGAGATGACGGTAAAAACAGCAACAAAACCAGCTACTGCTGCAAAAGCTAGCAGTAAGGCTGCGAGCACTAAGACTGTAAAAGGTGCGCCATTAACTGAAGCTGAATTGCTCAAAATGTCCGAGAAGGACTACATGAATGCTGCACAGCTGGATTTTTTCCGTCAAAAACTACAGACTCTAAAAGAGGACATTTTAAAAAATGCCTTCGAAACAACTGAGCATCTTCGTGAAAATATTTTGGTTCCAGATCCTGCTGATCGAGCAACGATTGAAGAAGAGCATGCATTGGAATTGCGCACTCGTGATCGCGAGCGTAAATTGCTTAAAAAAGTAGAGCAAGCTTTAGCTCGTATTGAGTCTGGTGACTATGGATGGTGTGAAGAGACAGGTGAGCCTATCGGCTTGAACCGTTTAATTGCAAGGCCTACAGCCAATTTATCTCTTGAAGCTCAAGAGCGTCGTGAACTCCGCCAAAAATTATTTGGCGAATAAACTTTATTTGCAATGACTAAGCATTTACCTACTACTATTAGTGATATCTCCCCTTTATTAAAGGCGGAGATTCTGGCTGAAGCTTTGCCATACATCCGCGCGTATCACGGTAAGACAATCGTGATTAAGTACGGTGGCAACGCCATGATTGAAGATCGCCTCAAAGAAAGTTTTGCTCGCGATGTCATTTTGTTGAAGCTGGTTGGTATGAATCCCGTTGTAGTTCATGGCGGCGGTCCACAGATTGATGAAGCGCTTAAAAAAATTGGTAAGACTGGAACTTTTATTCAGGGCATGCGTGTTACGGATGAAGAAACCATGGAAGTGGTGGAGTGGGTTCTGGGCGGTGAGGTGCAACAAGATATTGTGATGTTGATTAACCACTTTGGCGGTCAGGCTGTAGGCTTGACTGGTAAGGATGGGGGGCTCATCCATGCCAAGAAAATGTTCGTGCCAGATGAAAAGAATCCAGGTAGCACCATTGATCTTGGTTTTGTGGGTGAGATTGAAGCCATTAATCCGGCAGTTGTGAGGGCATTGCAAGACGATGCCTTTATTCCGGTGATTTCACCAATTGGTTTTAGTGCTGAAGGTCAGGCTTACAACATCAATGCTGACTTGGTTGCTGGCAAGATGGCTGAGATCTTACATGCAGAGAAGTTGGTCATGATGACGAATATTCCGGGTGTAATGGATAAGGATGGCAAGCTACTCACCGATTTAACGGCTCGCGAAATCGATGCTTTATTTGCTGATGGCACTATTTCAGGTGGCATGCTGCCCAAGATTTCCTCTGCGTTAGATGCAGCTAAGAGCGGCGTCAATTCAGTGCACATCATTGATGGGCGCATTGAGCACTCTTTGCTATTAGAAATTCTGACCGAGCAAGCGTTCGGTACGATGATTCGCTCGAGATAATTCATTACACATGCGCGAATCTATCAAGCCAGCAGATATCGATGTCAGCAGCGCTGACACTGGTAAGACGCGTAAGCGGCCGCGCCCAGGAGAGCGCCGTTTACAGATCTTGCAAGTGCTTGCGGAGATGTTGCAAAACCCCAAGGGTGAGCGCGTAACTACGGCTGCCTTAGCGGCCAAAATTCAAGTTTCTGAAGCAGCTTTATATCGGCACTTCGCTAGTAAAGCGCAGATGTTTGAAGGTTTGATTTCTTTTATTGAGCAAACTGTTTTTGGTTTAATTAATCAGATCAATCAAAAAGAAGAGTCTGGTCTTGCCCAGGCTCGCGGTATTTTGCAGATGCTGTTGTTCTTTGCTGAAAAAAATCCAGGTATGACTCGCGTTCTATTGGGCGATGCATTACTACAAGAGGATGATCGTTTGCAAGAGCGCATCACCCAGGTTCTAGATCGCGTTGAGGCATCTCTAAAGCAAGCTTTGCGGATTGCACAGTCTCAAGGTGGCGCTTGGGCGCAAGTCGGCCAAGAGGAAGTAAGCATTCGTGCTGCCATGTTGATGAGTTTTGTTTTGGGTCGTTGGCATCGTTTTGCCCGCAGTGGCTTTAAAAAACTGCCAACAGACGCCTCTGATATTAGTTTGCGCATCCTTCTCTCAGAATGAGCGAGCTACACCTCTCTAGAAACACTATTCATTTTGCCGAGCCCCTGCCTTTGCAGAGTGGCGCCATGTTATCTGGCTACGATTTAGTAATTGAAACTTACGGTAAGCTGAACGCAGACAAAAGTAATGCGGTATTAATTTGCCATGCACTCAATGCATCCCATCATGTAGCTGGTCCGAGTCCAGAAGACGAAGAGGATATTGGCTGGTGGGACAACATGATTGGTCCAGGTAAGCCTGTCGATACAGATCATTTTTTTGTGATTGGCGTGAATAATTTAGGTTCTTGTTTTGGTTCTACTGGACCAATGAGCATCAATCCCCTAACTGGGAAGCCTTATGGGGCTGACTTTCCGGTAGTGACGGTAGAAGATTGGGTCAACACTCAGGCGCGTCTAGCAGATAAATTGGGGATTCGGAAGTTTGCTGCAGTCATGGGTGGCAGTTTAGGTGGTATGCAAGCGATGGCATGGGCGATTCAGTTCCCTAAGCGGATTGATCACTGTGTTGTGGTTGCTTCAACACCAAAACTCAGCGCCCAAAATATTGCCTTTAATGAAGTGGCGCGTAATGCCATTCTGTCTGACCCGGATTTTTATGGGGGGAATTATTACGAGCATGGCGTCGTACCTAAGCGTGGTTTACGTCTAGCGCGTATGGTCGGCCACATTACCTATTTATCTGATGACGATATGGCTGAGAAGTTTGGCCGTGAATTGCAGCGTCCTAATGGTGAATCAGATGACTATCGTTTTAGCTTTGACGTTGAGTTTGAGGTAGAGAGTTATTTGCGCCATCAAGGTGAAAAGTTTTCCACTTACTTTGATGCCAATACTTACCTTCTCATTACCCGTGCCTTGGACTATTTTGACCCATCCCGTCGCTATGGAGGTAGCTTAAACCGCGCCCTCGCTGAGGTTCAGGCAAAATTTTTGGTGGTGAGTTTCTCTACTGATTGGCGCTTCCCGCCAAATCGTAGCCGCGAGATTGTGCAATCTTTGCTGAGCAATAAAAGTGCAGTCAGTTATGCCGAGATTGATGCTCCGCATGGACATGATGCTTTCTTATTGGATGACGAGCGTTATCACAATCTCGTTAGGGCTTATTTTAAGCAGATGCGTGAGATTCAAGCATGATGAAGCGCGCAGACTTTGCTGCCATTGCTAATTGGATTTCATCTGATAGCCAAGTACTCGATCTAGGTTGTGGTGATGGCAGTTTCTTAGAGTTTTTGCAGAAGCAAAAACCAGTCCATTCATATGGTGTTGAAATAGATGATGCACGCGTCCTCTCTTGTGTGCAAAAAGGCCTGAACGTGATCCAACAGGACTTAGAAGGGGGTCTTGCCCTTTTTGAGGATGATAGTTTTGACACTGTAGTGCTGTCGCAGACTTTACAAACGATTCATCAAACCGAAAAAATATTGCGTGAAGTGGTGCGGGTTGGAAAAGAATCCATCATCTCTTTCCCAAACTTTGGCCACTGGTCGCATCGCTTGGCGGTAGGGCTTGGTCATATGCCTATATCCAAGAGCCTGCCTTATCAGTGGTACAACACGCCAAACGTACGTGTACTTACAGTAGCGGATTTTGAAAAGCTGGCCTCGACTTTGGGCTTGAAAGTTCTAGATCAATGCATCTTGCATGAGGGTAGACAAGTCACCTTAATGCCCAATCTTTTTGGCAGTCTAGCCTTATTCCGCATTCGTCGTGCCTAGTGCCGTGCTAAAGGCAGCGCAGTCGTGGCTAAAAGATTTTCGGGTTTATCTCGAGTGGCCATGTCTACGAATGCTTTTTCTTGGTTTTTCTGCAGGCCTGCCCCTTCTATTAATCTTAGGCACTTTAAGTTTCTGGTTGCGTGAGGCGGGAATTGATCGCAGTACGATCGGGTATTTGACTTGGGTGGGATTAATTTACGCATTCAAGTGGGCTTGGGCGCCATTGGTGGATCGTTTGCAGATTCCAGTCCTCACAAAATTATTTGGGCGTCGTCGCAGCTGGCTACTATTTGCACAATCACTGATTGTGATTGGTTTATTGGGCATGTCTACTTTAGACCCCAAGCTTGCACTGAATTCGGTAGTCTGGTGTGCTTTGTTGGTGGCCTTTGGCTCAGCTACTCAAGATATTGCGCTAGATGCATTCCGAATTGAATCTGCAAATAGTGATCATCAGGCAGCTTTAGCGGCTACCTATCAAACCGGTTATCGCCTGGCGTTAATCTGGGCTGGTGCTGGCGTTCTATGGCTGGCAGCTCGGGTTGAGACTGGTGCAGGTTACGATGCTAGCGCCTGGCAGTTTGCTTATCTCTGTATGGCTGCGTCCATTGGTGTCGGCGTGGTGACTACTTTATTGAGTAAAGAGCCAGTTCAAATACAGTTACCCAAGGCGCGGAATGCAAAAGCGTGGCTTCATCAAACCTTGATCGAGCCATTTGCAGAATTCTTCTCTCGTTATCGCTGGCATGCAGTGTTGATCCTCTCTTTGATTGCCATCTATCGGATTAGTGATGTGGTGATGGGCATCATGGCAAATCCTTTTTATGTCGATATGGGCTACACCAAGGATGAGGTTGCGGCCGTTAGCAAAGTGTTTGGTGTTGTAATGACTTTGGTTGGCGCTTTTGTTGGCGGTGTTTTAACACTCCGTTATGGCGTACTGAAAATTTTATTTTTGGGCGCCATATTGTCAGCAGTGAGTAATTTGTTGTTTGCTTGGTTGGCGACCCAGGGCCATGATTTGCATGGCTTAATTTGGGTAATTTCTGCGGATAACTTAAGCTCAGGCATTGCCAGCGCAGCTTTTATTGCTTTTTTATCTGCACTGACGAATATTCGGTACTCTGCAACTCAGTACGCTTTGTTTAGCTCGATGATGCTGTTATTACCAAAATGGTTGGCTGGTTTTTCTGGAGTATTTGTAGACAATTTCGGTTACCCAGCATTCTTTTATGGTACTGCCATTATTGGCGCCCCAGTCTTACTCTTAATTTGGGCAACAATTCATTTCAAAGTCGTACAAATCAAAAAAGATTAAGACTCATTTTTAAATTACAGCTTCCAGTCATAGTCTACTGTTAGCGGCGCATGATCCGAGAATCGCGCATCTTTATATACGGCAGTTTTCTTTGCGGTTTCCGCAATGCTTGGGGTGCTGATGTGATAGTCAATACGCCACCCAACATTCTTTGCATAAGCCTGACCTCGATTACTCCACCAGGTATAACAAGACTCGCTCGCTTTTGGCTCTAGTTTGCGATAGACGTCTACGTAACCAACTTGATCGAATAAGTTAGTAAGCCAGGCTCGCTCTTCGGGCAAGAAGCCAGAATTTTTAAGGTTGCCCTTCCAGTTCTTGAGATCGATCTCTTGATGGGCGATATTGATGTCCCCACAAAGCACGATTTCACGACCAGATTTTTTTAACTTCATTAGGTGAGGCAAAAAACTATCAAGGTAGCGATATTTTGCCTCCTGTCTTTCCGGCGAGCTTGAGCCAGAGGGCATATAAACCGATATTACCGAAAGTCCTTTAAAGCGGGCCTCGACATAGCGCCCCTCAGCATCAAATTCTATATTGCCGTAGCCATATAAGACATCATCAGGCTTATGGGGGGTATAAATGCCGCAGCCGCTGTAGCCTTTTTTCTCAGCATGATGAAAGAAACCGTGCATTCCGTCTGGATTCAGAATGCTGTCCTCTAAATCATCTCGCTGGGCCTTTAACTCTTGCATGCAGATAAAGTCCGCTTTTTGCGCAATAGCCCATGGCAGAAAGCCTTTTTTAACTGCAGAACGGATACCGTTGAGGTTCGCGGAAATGATGCGTAACATGTAGGCCTATGAGCTCAAATAATTCAAATCAAGATAACTTTATACGTTTTGCCCTAGAGGCGAAGGTTTTGTCCTTCGGGGAGTTTAAAACTAAAGCAGGAAGACTCTCGCCTTATTTCTTTAATGCTGGTGGATTTAATGATGGGGCACGATTAAGTGCGCTGGGTCGTTATTACGCTAAAGCTTTGCAAGAGTCGCAGATTCAGTTCGATATGCTTTATGGACCTGCCTATAAGGGCATTACGTTGGCTGCGGCTACTGCGATTGCTTTAGCTGACAACGGTTTGAATGTGCCATATGCCTATAACCGCAAAGAAGCAAAAGACCATGGTGAGGGGGGCTCACTGGTTGGAGCCCCTGTTAAAGGCAGGGTCGTGATTATTGATGATGTGATCTCCGCCGGCACCTCAGTCAGAGAGTCAGTGGATTTGATTCGTGGAGCAGGCGCTGAACCCGCTGCAGTCTTGATCGCATTGGATCGGATGGAGCGCTCTGGTAACGCAATTGAGATTGGTGATCAGTCGGCAGTGCAGGCTGTAGAACAAGAATTTGGTTTGCCAGTCATTGCGATTGCGAACTTGAGCGACTTAATGTCTTTCTTAACTGCATCTAGTGATGCTGAGTTAACGAACTACTTACCTGCAGTGAGAGCCTACCGCGATAAGTACGGCATTTAGATCGTTGTTTCGCCTTCGAAGACGCTAACTGCTGGGCCGGTCATGGTGACTGGCTGAGCGATATTATTGACGATGCCATCCCAAGAAATTTGCAGGTCTCCACCACGCGTGCGTACCTTGACTGGTGAATCTAATAACCCCCTACGAATTCCAGAAACGACCGCTGCACAAGCGCCAGTGCCACAGGCTAGCGTTTCTCCAGCGCCACGTTCGTAAACCCGCAACTTGATTTCATTGCGACTAAGGACTTGCATATAGCCCGCATTTACTCTTTTTGGAAATGCAGGATGCCTTTCTATTTCAGGACCTTCTTCTAGAACAGGCGCACTATCCATATCTACAACCACTTGAACTGCATGTGGATTTCCCATTGAGAGAACGCCAACAAAACTGTCATGAGCGGCCGGACGATCTAAAGGTAGCGCATAGAGCATTTGATGAAATTCTTGAATACTTTTTAAGCCATTTGCATTAAACGGGATGTGACTGTGCTCAAAAATAGGGGCGCCCATATCGACCTCCACTTGACCATCTGGAAGGGACTTGAGGGACAAGATAGTATGTGCGACCTCTACCCGCAGTGGGTTTTTGGTAGATAGCCCTTGGTCCCGTACGAAGCGTACAAAGCAACGTGAGCCATTACCACACTGCTCTACTTCACCACCATCGGCATTGAATATTCGATAGCGAAAATCCGCATCAGGGCGAGTGGCTTTTTCAAGTAATAAAATTTGATCTGCACCAATGCCAAATTGACGATGCGCTAACGCTTTCCATTGATCGCGTGTTATTGCGCTGAGATCTTGATCAATCCCATTGAGCACAATGAAATCATTGCCAGCACCATGCATTTTGGTGAAGCGTAGAGTGCGTCCCTGATTGGAGGTATTGGTGCTCAAAATAGTTCCGTTTATTCGTAAAGGCTCGCTTCGCCCGGCGGCCTATGTTTAAAGCGCTTATGCACCCAATAGTACTCTGCCGGTCTCTCGCGAACAAGCTCTTCAATAGATTGATTTAGGCGAGCAGTATCTTTTTCAACATCATCGCTTGGAAAGTTTGGTAGAGGTTCACTGATATGACAGGTGTAGCCTTTGCAATCTTTATTGAGCGTAGTGGTCATCAAACATACTTCAGCCCCACTCAGCCTAGCGAGGCGAGACACTGAGGTAATGGTGTTTGTTTGAATGCCAAAAAAGGGAACAAACACAGAGTCGCGCGGTCCTAGGTCAATATCGGGAGCAATAAAGATGAAGTTACCAGTTTGAATTTCGCGAATCAGATCACGTAAACGACTTTGTCTCTCAATTGATTTGCCCCCAAACCGATTTCTCCATTCAATCATTTTTTGATTGAAAAAAGGGTTTTTCATATTTTGGTAGAGACCTGCGCCGCGGGGCCAATCATGCTGACTAGCTAAAACGGAAAGAGCCATAAAGCCACCCTCAAGGCCTACAAAATGGGGGTTGATCAGTAGGCGTGGCTTACGATCACCCAATCTAATTGCTGAGTCGATAGTAACAATGTCTGTAATTTGCTTGCCACTACCAAGCCAGATGCGGCTTCGTTCTAGTACGCTGCGACCAAATAATTTCCAATGTTCAAGAGCAAGCTCGTCAATTTCTTTTTCACTGAGACCTGGAAAGCACAAATGCAGATTAGTTTTAACTACCTTGGCACGACTATTGGGAATATGGGCTGCTAGCCAACCAAGCCCATAACCTACGTGGACAGTGATGGTATACGGTAGAAAAGCAAAGAGGCGCAAGAGATTGAGCGCCAAGAAATTGAAGAGGTTGTGTAACCAGGTCATTCAAAAGTGTATAGCTAAATATGGGGTGGTAACTCTGCACCAGTTGGATGCTTATAGCGGTTGTAAGACCAGATAAATTGTTCGGGAGCAATTAAGACAGCGTTTTCAATAGCCACATTCAGTTCGGTGGCTGCAGTAGTTGCATCTTCAGATAAAGGGGCTAAACGGGTGGCTTGCATTAACCAACCTTTACCAATGCCCTTACGCTTAGCAGTAAACATCACTACTGGGGTGTTATTGCGATTCGCAAGACGAGCTGGTAGTGGGGTCGTATAGGCCGGACGACCAAAAAAAGGCACCCATACGCCCTCACCTCCGCTAGGCACTTGATCTGGAAGAATGCCGATAGCCTCTCCACGACTCAGAGCTCTTGTCATTTGCCGAACACCATAGAGATTGGTGGGTACGAAATGCATATTAGGATAGGCACGACCCTCTTCAACCACTTCATTGAGCCATTCTTGACGTGAGGGTCTATACAAAATAGTGGCGGGGAAATGCTGTGCCAAGACGCGTGGAATAATTTCAAAACCACCCAAATGAGGGGTCAACATGACCAAGCCATGACCTTCATTGATGGCGGATTCAACTAAGTCCCAGTTTTGCACTTCGACCAGTTGGAGGGCTTTGTGAGGATTGCGCCAAATCCACAGGCTATCTGAAAACAGCATTCCAGATGCCTGAATAGCGTCCCAGAGCCTGAATGATAGTTGGTGAGCGCTAACTACAGATTCATATTGTGGGCGAAAGAGGGAGCGATAGTGCTTTGAGCAAATATAGGCTAGAAGGCCAAATACAGAGCCTATTACCTGCGCTAGCGCAAGGGGGAGCATGGCAATTAAATTGAGGCTTAGCTTAAGAAGAAGTTTTCGCACCCCCTAATGATATTCAATGCTGCCATTAGGGCCAAATTTAAGCTCACCTTGATGATTTGGGGTCTTTTCGGATAGAATTGACCCATCGCCGAGTTAAGACAACTTGCAGGGCGATTCAAAAATTCTGCTAAAGCGTCGCCGTTGTGGTTCCTGGCACGTCGAGTTGTCCTAATGATCGTGTTAATTTTTATAGGAATACACAATGGCAAATGATTACTTCTTTACCTCAGAATCCGTTTCTGAAGGTCACCCCGATAAAGTAGCAGACCAAATTTCTGATGCCATCTTGGATGCTATCTTGGCTCAAGATCCAACCGCACGTGTTGCAGCGGAAACGCTATGCAATACTGGCTTAGTAGTTCTTGCCGGCGAAATTACTACTAACGCAAACGTTGACTATATTCAAGTAGCACGCAATACCTTGCGTGAAATTGGTTACGACAATACTGCTTACGGTATCGACTATAAAGGCTGCGCAGTACTCGTTGCTTATGACAAGCAAAGCCCGGATATTGCTCAAGGTGTTGATAAGGCACATGACGAT
>CAIMPQ010000019.1 GCA_903843315.1 uncultured beta proteobacterium | reverse complement strand
CTTTGCCGTCAAGGGCAATGTGATTGATTTGGCGGTGGGCGTCATTATTGGGGGCGCCTTTGGAAAAATCGTTGATTCCCTAGTAAATGACATCGTCATGCCGGTCATTTCGACCCTTTTAGGGGGTCATATCGACTTTACCAACCTATTTTTAGTCTTAGGTCATGTTCCAGATGGTGTGCCAAGAACTTTTGATGCCCTCAAAAAAGCTGGGGTACCTATTTTTGCTTATGGCAATTTCATCACCATCTCCATCAACTTTATTCTCTTAGCTTTCGTCATTTTTCAAATGGTAAAGATTGTTAATAAAATCCGCTTAATGGATGCACCGCCAGCACCGCCCACTCCCGAAGATGTGGTATTACTGCGTGAAATTCGTGACAGTCTCAAAAAATAATTTTCTATAAAAGTAAAATTAAAAATGATGAATCGACTTTGGTTACTGTTTGCTCAAATAGTCACCATTCTTTTGGCGGCATTGTTTATTATCGCCACGCTAAAACCGAGTTGGTTATCTAATGGACAAATTCATTCCATCGTAGAGAATGTCACGCTTAAAGAGGGCGCCTATGACGGTAATACGATTAGCCCTGGGTCATATCATGACGCAGTCAAGAAATCGATGCCAGCAGTTGTTAATATATTCACTAGTAAAACTACAGCAAAGCCTAAGACCCGCAAAGGCAGTAACGGCAAGTCTTCAGACCCTTTGTTTAAATTCTTTTTTGGCGATCAACCACCTGAAGAAGAGCCTACATCTAGTCTAGGCTCTGGAGTGCTGGTGAGTCCCGAGGGAATTATTTTGACCAATCATCACGTCATTAGCGATGCTGATGATATAGATATTGCCTTGTCTGATGGTAGAAAAGTGAAAGCAAAAATTATTGGCAGTGATCCTGAAACAGATATTGCTGTTCTGAAAATCGATGCTAAGCAACTGCCCTCGCCAATCAGTTTTGGGAAAATTGAATCGGTTCATGTAGGAGATGTTGTTCTCGCAATCGGCAATCCGTTTGGTGTTGGGCAAACAGTAACCTCAGGAATTGTTTCTGCAATGGGACGTGATCATGTTGGCATCAATACTTTTGAAAACTTTATTCAAACGGATGCTGCAATTAATCCAGGAAATTCAGGTGGAGCATTAGTTGATACCCGCGGCAATCTGATTGGTATTAACACTGCAATTTATTCCAATAATGGTGGATCAATGGGTATTGGATTTGCGATCCCAGTCAATCTTGCCAAACAAGTGATGGAAGCTATTTTGACCAATGGCAGTGTTGCTAGAGGCTGGATTGGGGTTGAGCCTCAGAATCTATCGAAAGAGCTGGCTGAATCGCTTGGTTTGCCTAGTAGCACTGAGGGGGTGGTGTTATCTGGAGTCCTCGAAGGTGGGCCAGCAGCCCGCGGTGGAGCAAAGCCAGGGGACGTGTTGATTGCAGTCAACGGCAATACAACCAAAGATGTTCGTCAGCTACTCAATCAAATTGCACAAATTGGGCCAGGCAATGAAGCAAATCTCAAAATCTTACGCAAAGATAAAGAGCTTGAGTTAAAAATACAAACTGGCAAACGCCCAAAACCTAAAACACTGAACTAATTTGTATCCGGACTGATTAGCCCGCTAGAATTTTCGACAAAAAGTCTTTTGCTCTTGGTGAACGTGCGTCTGGATTGCCAAAGAATTCATCTTTACTGCAATCCTCAAGAATATGACCCTGGTCCATAAAG